>NZ_BAAGPH010000015.1:0-83064 GCF_054784355.1 Alkalibacterium psychrotolerans
CAAGATAACGAAAGTGACGAAACCTGGTCTCTCTTTTTCGACTACCTTAAAGCCAGAGGGTTAAATGGCGTAAAGCTAGTGATCTCTGATGCCCACAAGGGCTTAGTTAAAGCAATCAAACAGTCATATACTCATGCTTCATGGCAACGATGTCAGGTACACTTTATGCGCAATATCCTTAGTTCTATTCCTAAGAAAGAGTCAAAACCTTTCAGAGAAGCGATTAAGGGGCTATTTAAATTGACGGATATTGAAATGGCCCGAAAGGTCAAGAATACTCTGGTCAACGACTATATAGAACAACCGAAATACCGAAAAGCCTGTGAAAAGCTGGATGAAGGTTTCGAAGATGCCTTCCAATACTTAGTGGTTGGACAGGCTCAATCAAGATTAAAGAGCACGAACCTGCTTGAACGGTTAAACCAAGAAATTAGACGCAGAGAGNGATGTCCCCAGGTAAAAAAGCATTTGTAATACTAAAATTAATTTTAGAATTTTCGGATAGCAAAATTCCAGTGTTAATTGATCAACCAGAGGATAGTCTAGATAATAGAGCCATTTATAATGAACTAACTAAATATTTAAAAATAACAAAACTAAATCGTCAAATAATAATTGTAACTCATAACCCTAATATTGTAGTAGGTGCGGATTGTGAAAATATAATAGTTGCAAATCAGCATTCAGAAAATGCTAAAAATAAAAATGGAACTAAATTCGATTATATTAACGGAAGTTTGGAGAATTCCTTTCTAAAGAATAGTTCTTTTGTCTTAGAGCAAAAAGGTATAAGAGAGCACATCTTTGAGATATTAGAAGGTGGGAAGGAAGCTTTTAAAAAACGCGAACAGAAATATAATGTCAAGAGAATGTAATTACACGAATGTTTTAAGATTATTTAATTATGATGATAATTGTAAAAAAGCAACCGAAATTGTAGATTAATCTACTAATTACGGTTGCTTTTTAATACGACTTTCAGTGAAATATTTAGAATCGACTTGGTTAAAGTTTCTATAGACTTACTTACTCCCACTCCACAGTTGAAGGTGGCTTGCTCGTTACGTCGTAAACGATGCGGTTGACGTGCTTGACTTCGTTGACGATTCGGACAGAGATTTTCTGCAAAACATCCCACGGGATGCGGGCGAAGTCTGCGGTCATGCCATCAATCGATGTGACGGCGCGAATACCGATTGTATAGTCATAGGTACGGCCGTCGCCCATGACGCCGACACTCTTGAAGCCTGGTAAGACAGTGAAGTATTGCCAAATGTCACGGTCCAAGCCGGCATTTTTGATTTCTTCTCTTAAAATCGCGTCACTTTCGCGGACGATTTCTAGTTTTTCTTCAGTAATTTCACCAATTACTCGGATTCCTAGACCTGGCCCAGGGAAAGGCTGGCGCCAAACAAGAGATTCAGGCATGTTCAGTTCCAGTCCGAGTTCGCGGACTTCGTCTTTAAACAAGGTATTCAGTGGTTCAATCAGTTCAAAGGTCATGTCATCAGGCAGTCCGCCCACGTTGTGGTGAGACTTGATAGTCTGAGCAGTGGCTGTTCCACTTTCAATGACATCAGTATACAAAGTTCCCTGAGCCAGGAAGTCGATGCCATCCAGTTTCATCGCTTCATCATTAAAGAGGTAAACAAATTCGTTTCCGATGATTTTACGTTTTTGTTCAGGATCAGATACACCGGCTAATTTATCCAGGAAGCGGTCTTTGGCATCAACGCGGATAACGTTCAAACCAAACTTCCCTTCCAAGCTTTCCATGACCTGGTCCCCTTCGCCTTTTCGCAGTAAACCGTGGTCGACAAAGATACAAGTCAGCTGGTCGCCAATGGCTTTGTTTAACAACACACCCACAACGCTGGAATCGACTCCGCCAGATAAGCCTAAAAGGACTTTGCGGTCGCCGACGCGTTCCCTGATTTTTTCAACTTCCATATCGATAAAGTTCTGCATGGTCCAGTTGCCTGAACATCCGCAGACGTTGAATGCGAAGTTGCGCAAAATTTCATTTCCGTGTTCGGTATGGCGAACTTCTGGGTGGAACTGCACGCCATGGAAGTTCTTGTCAGTGTTTTGAATGGCACTGATTGGGCAGTGGTCGTTTGAAGCGGTGACTGTAAAGCCTTCCGGACTTTTCGTTACATAATCACCATGGCTCATCCAGACGTTTTCTTCGGTTTCAAGCGTTGTGAAAAGATCAGCCGTGCGGTCTTGTACGCTGATTTTCGCTTTACCGTACTCACGGTTCTTGCTTGGCTTCACTTCGCCACCCAGCATGTAAGTCATCAGTTGCATGCCGTAGCAAATGCCTAAAATTGGAACGCCCAGATCGAAAATTTCCGGGTCGATGGAAAAAGCGCCGTCGTCATAGACGCTCATCGGTCCACCTGAGAAAATAATCCCACTGACGTTCATTTCTTTCAGTTCTTGGGCCGTCGTTGTATGCGGCAGCAGTTCAGAATACACACCGAATTCTCTAATGCGGCGGGTAATCAGCTGATTGTACTGGCTTCCGAAGTCCAGGACGATCAGCTTTTCCAGTTTTGTCGTATCAATAGTAGAAGTCACTCAATTCACACCTTATCTGATTAGTTTTGTTAATTTAACGCACGGAATAGTTTGGGGCTTCTTTCGTAATCTGTACATCATGCGGGTGAGACTCACGCAGTCCGGCTCCACTCATTTGGATGAACTGGGTATCTTCGCGCAAAGCTTTCAAGTCTTTGGCACCGGCATAACCCATTCCTGAACGTAGGCCACCCATCATCTGGAAAATGACTTCCTGCAGGCTGCCTTTGTACTCAATACGGCCTTCGATGCCTTCAGGGACCAGTTTGTTGGCTTCGTTTTTAGAATCCTGGAAGTAACGGTCGCTTGATCCTTTTTTCATGGCGCCTAAGCTGCCCATGCCGCGGTATGTTTTGAACCGACGGCCCTGGAAGAGTTCGAATTCACCAGGTGATTCGTCTGTTCCGGCAAGTAGGCTACCTAGCATAACGGCATGTCCGCCGGCTGCGAGTGCTTTGACCACATCACCGGAGTACTTGATGCCGCCATCTGCGATAATCGCTTTGCCATATTCCCTAGCAACGGTTGCTGAATCATAAATAGCAGTAATTTGAGGGACACCGACACCGGCAACGACTCGCGTTGTACAAATGGAACCCGGTCCAATTCCGACTTTAACGACATCAACGCCTGTTTCAAACAAGGCGCGGGTTCCTTCAGCTGTTGCCACATTTCCAGCAATCAGAGCAACATCTTTAAATTCGTTACGCAGTTCTTTTATTTTGCGAATCACACCGGCACTGTGGCCGTGCGCTGTATCAATGACAATAACGTCCACACCGGCATCTATAAGGGCCTGAGCACGCTCAAATGAGTCGCTCGTTACCCCAATAGCTGCACCAACGAGTAAGCGGCCATGTTCATCTTTCGCGGCGTTTGGAAATTCAACGACTTTTTCAATATCTTTAATGGTAATCAGACCGCTTAATCGTCCGTTGGCATCAACAATAGGCAGTTTTTCGATTTTATGTTTCTGCAGAATCTTTTCTGCATCTTCCAAAGACGTGCCAACGGGTGCAGTCACTAAATCGTCTTTCGTCATGGCGGTGCTGATTTTTTGAGTATAGTCCGTTAAAAAGCGCAGGTCACGGTTGGTCAAAATGCCGACCAAAACACGGTCTTCCATTGAATTGACCAAAGGCACACCACTGATGCGGTAGCGGGACATCAATTCTTCGGCATCTGAAATGAGGTGCTCCGGTGTCAGGTAGAAGGGGTCGATAATGACGCCATTTTCTGAGCGTTTTACTTTTTTGACTTCCATAGATTGGTCTTCGATGGACATGTTTTTATGAATAATTCCCAGACCCCCTTGACGGGACATGGCAATCGCCATACGTGAATCCGTCACCGTATCCATGCTTGCACTCAAGACGGGAATAGATAGTTTCACTTTATCGGTCAGTGATACACTCAAATCCACATCATTTGGCAGGACATGGCTTTCCTGTGGCATTAATAGGACATCATCAAAAGTAAATCCTTTTTTGGCAAATTTAGTTTCCCAAGTTGTCATAAATCAAATTCCTCCTCAAAGAATAGGGTGACGGGCTGATAATTTTAAGGATTAGTGTATCAAACGGTCTGGAGAGAAGCAATCGGTATTTCCAGTTAGTTTTAATGATGAGAACAGACTAAGACAGCGGGATGTCTGTGATAGAAAAAAGGAGTAGCGTCAGAAAGGGAATGCAGCCGTTTCCAATTGGTGTTTTATGAAAAAGAGCAAAAGATAGCTGTGTTTAAATTCTAATTGAATTCTAATGATTAATCAAGTCCCATCTGGCTTTATTGTTAAGAAAAGGGAATATAAATACGAATATTCGTCAGTTTTAATCTGTTTATATGAGCAAAAGACGAACATTAACAAGGTTGAACTTGAACTTATCCGGGCTAAAAATGTAGGAATGCGGAAAGGTTTATCTGTACAAAAAAACAGTCCAACCGACCTCAAGGGCAGCTGAACTGTTCTATTATTTCATTTATAATCATATGAAGTGTTTATTCGCTAAGCAGGCCTTCTTCAATCAAGAATTCACGGGCCACTTCTTCAGCTGGTCGGTCTTCAAAGGCAACCTGGTAGTTCATTTCACGCATCTGATCGTCCGTAATGCGTCCATCTAGTACGGATAGAATATCCTCAATTTCAGGGTACTCTTCAACAAGAGATGTCATCATTAAAGGTGCCCCTTGGTAAGGAGGGAATAAACTCTCATCATCTTCAAGAACGACAAGGTTATTTTCAGCTATATCGGCATCCGTACTGTAGGCATCAATCAGGTTAACGTCGCCACGTTCAATGGCTGCATAGCGGAGCTGAGGTTCCATCGTAGTGACACTGGCAAAGGAAATGCCGTACATACTTTGGATACCAGGGTATCCGTCATCTCGGTCATTGAACTCGATGGTAAAGCCAGCGTTCACCAGATCGGTAACGTCTGCCAGATCCGAAATGGTTTCCAGCTCATGTTCTTCGGCAAAATCAGGTGCAACGGCAAGAGCATAGGTATTGTTGAAGTCCATCGGGTCCAGTAGGGTCATATTATACTCTTCCTGGAGCAGGTCGCGGGCTTCAATGAACACCTCTTCTTCGCTCGTTCCCGGTTCTGGAATGGTATCAAAGAAGTTCGTCAAAACGGTCCCGGTAAATTCGGTATAGATATCTACTTCGCCAGAACGTAGTGCGTTAAAGACAAAGGTTGTTCGTCCAAAGTTCGGCTCAACGCGTGCGGTCAAGTCACTTTGATCTTCAATCAGGAGTTTGTAGACATTCATCAGTATTTCCGGCTCAGGTCCCATTTTTCCGGCAATCACTAAGTCTTCGTCTTCACCAAATAGCAGAGGGATTGTTAATAGTCCGGTAATAACTAGCAGCCCCGTGCTCAGTATAATCACTGTTTTTCTGAAGGAGGTCTTCTGCAAATAGCGCAGTAATTGGTCAAACAAAATAGCCAACAGTGCAGCCGGAACAGCCCCTAAAATAATCAGGTTGTTGTTTCCGCGGTCAATTCCTAAAAGAATCAAGCTACCTAACCCACCGGCACCAATCAAGGCGGCAACCGTTGCGGTACCGATAATCAGAACCATCGCGGTACGGATACCGGCCATAATGACAGGCAAGGCCAGAGGCAGCTGAACTTTTCTCAGTTTGCGCCAGCGGTCCATTCCCATAGCATCAGCCGCTTCATTGAGAGACGGGTCAATGCCGGTTAAGCCGGTGTAAGTATTTCTTAAAATAGGGAGCAGCGCATAGATAATCAAAGCCGTAATGGCCGGCACAGTTCCAATACCCACAAGTGGAATCAAGAGACCTAAAATAGCCAAGGACGGAATTGTCTGGAAAATGGCAGTGACTTGAATAATCGGTTCGGCCAGTTTTTTACGTTCCATCAGGAAAATACCCAGTGGCACGGCAATCAGGACGGCAATGAATAATGAGATAAATGAAAGCTGCATATGTTCAATCAGCGCTGTCCATAAGTCTCCGCTTCGTGCTTGTAATGTTTCGATTAATGCT
Source organism: Alkalibacterium psychrotolerans (assembly GCF_054784355.1). Taxonomy (NCBI): domain Bacteria; kingdom Bacillati; phylum Bacillota; class Bacilli; order Lactobacillales; family Carnobacteriaceae; genus Alkalibacterium; species Alkalibacterium psychrotolerans. Next base: position 6,098 of record NZ_BAAGPH010000015.1, read on the forward strand.
CCCATTAGACTGAAACCTCCTTCTTATCGCCTAGGTTCCCTGCAAGGTACTGCACCAGGAGATCTCGCGTAATGATTTTGTCCACGTCGGTCGTCTCAGTTACTTTAACAGACGGGTGTTTCGACAAGGTCAGAATCAAATCATCGATTGTCGTTGAAGCGTCAACAGATGCGGTAAAGACTGTTGTTTCTGTGGTGTAAAATTCATGGTCAAGTAGATGCTGCACAGTTTTTTCTTCTTGATAATGCGGCAGGCCTGTCTGGAGAAACTCTTTGACAAAGTCATTTGCCGGGTGCTTGAGGATTTCCTCAGCCGTTCCCACTTGTTCAATTTTCCCTTCATTCATCACACAAATCCGGTCGCCTAAGTTAATAGCTTCCTGCATGTCATGCGTCACAAAGACGACTGTTTTTTTGAATTTATGCTGCAGGTTGACAACGTCCTGTTGCAGATGGCTTCGGGTAATCGGGTCTAAGGCACTGAAGGGTTCATCCATTAGAATGATTTCCGGATCAGCTGCCAGCGCTCGAATGACACCGATTCGCTGCTGTTCACCGCCGGATAGTTCAGACACTTTGCGGTCCCGGTACTGATCGGGGTCAAGGTTGACGCTCTCAAGCAGTTCCGTTACGCGGTTAGACATGTCTTCTTTGGACCACTTTTTCATTTCCGGCACAATCACGATATTTTCCTCGACGGTCATGTTTGGGAAAAGGGCAATCTGCTGAAGCACATAGCCGATATTCCAGCGCAGTTCCTGAAGATCATAGTCGCTGATGGGTTTGCCATCAATCTTGATGTAACCTTTCGTCAGTTCAATGAGCTGATTAATCATTTTCAGCGTTGTCGTTTTACCGCTCCCACTAGGGCCAATTAACACAAAAAATTCCCCTTCATTTATCTCAAGTGAGAAGTCGGAAACGACAGCTGTTCCATTGTATTCTTTCGTTACTTTGTCAAAATGAATCATAGCCGTACCTCCCCATATTCTATTGAATTAGTATAACAAACTTGTTACAAAACTCTGTAATCATATACTCAGAAAGTTTAGTCACAGCTGGTTAAATACTATAGACACAGTCTTTTTAAGCTGCAAAATCAGTTGAAACAGCCTGTCAAAATGAATAAAAAACCATTCACCTCCAATAAATGAGGTGAATGGTTTATATTACTTGTAAAGAGAAGACAAGTCACTGCCGATGGATGGATAAGCAAACATGATCGAGGATAGTTCCTCTGCTTTTATCTGACGGTTAATCAGAAAACTGAAATAGTTAATCAGCTGATCTGCTTCATTGTTCAAGCAGGACGCGCCGACTAGCTGACCGGACTTTGTCTCTGTAACAACAGTGACTCTACTGACTGCTTCATTCGTCCGGCTATAGCTGAACCATTTGCTTGTATCGGTAGTGGCAACGTCATAGTAATCCGGATGCTTCTCAGCTTCTTCAGCCGTTACACCAATCTGAGCCAGCTTGGGAGACGTAAACACAATGGTTGGAATGGTCGGATAGACTATTGGCTGATCCGTTTGCTCGGTCAGATAGTTCATCAGGTAGCTGGACTCAAAACTGGAAACAGGTGTCAATTTCGGCTGTTTTTTGGACAGGACATCACCTAATGCGTAAATGGACGGGTTGCTTGTGCGAAGATGCTGGTCCACTAAGATACCGCCTTTGTCATAATCCACATCAGCTGCTTCCAAGTTCAGTGTATCGGCGTTGGGAATCCTTCCGGTTGCAGCAAAGACTAAGTCAGTTGTCAGTTTGAAATCCTGCTTGTCGGTAAGGAAGTAGCCCTTGTCCGTTTGTTTGATTTCTGCCAAGTCTGTATTTAAATGAAAAGTAACCCCTTTACTTTCTAGCTGATGCATCACTTCACGGACGAAATCCTGATTATAAGCTTTGAGTGGCGTATCATTGTGCTGTATCACATGAACCTCAGCTCCTGCAGCATTGGCAATGGATGCCAGTTCAAAGGTGATGTAGCCGCCGCCCACAAATGTAAGGGTGTCGGGCATATCGGGAAGCGAGAGAAAGTCATCGCTTGTCAGGAAATGTTCCGACCCGGGGAGGTCAAGGATACGTGGACGGGCACCGGTGGCAATAATAAACTGGTCCGCTTTAACGACAGACTCGCCGACTTCTATGGTTTGCTTATTAATAAATTTAGCCGAACCGGTTAGCGTTGTGACTCCGGCATCTTCCAGTCCTTTTTTGCTTTGTTCAGAAACAGGGTCGGTAAAGGTCTTTTTAAACGCCATCAAATCAGGCCAATTGATATGAATTTCCTCTTTAACGCCTTTTCCACTCAGTTGGTTTGCTTTATCTTTCGCTTCAACGGCAGACAAGAGTACTTTTTTTGGATCACAGCCTCTGTTGGGACACGTTCCGCCCCACAAATCCTCTTCCACGATAGCGACTTTTTTTCCGGACGAAGCGAGTCCCATAGCGATGCTTTTGCCGGCCACGCCACTGCCAATGACAATGACATCAAAACGTTCAGTCATGTTCATTCCTTCCTTTCTTTCTGGTTCATTATTAATAGTTGATTCATTTTACGTTACTTAATTTAAATGGCTTAATAAAAGAGTATCACTTATGATAGAGCTTTACCTAGTTTGAACCCTCGGGAAAGAGGACTTTATCGCTTTAAGTCAGTTATGGTAGGATAGGTAAAATTAATCGACTACATTCAAATCTGGGCTTTTGAAAGCAATTAATTTAAATGGGGGATTTTATATGGTGAAGCTACGGAAAATAGAAGAAAAAGATAATCAGGTTTTAGGGGAAATTGTTCAGCGCTCGCTGGAAGAAGAAGGGTTGAATATGCCGGGGACAGCCTACTTTGATCCCTATTTGTTCTCTTTATATGAGTATTATCAGAAACCGGACAGGCAGTACTGGGTTCTGGAAAAAGAGGGCAAGGTCATCGGAGGCATTGGGGTCGGGCCTTTTGATGAAGAAAGACGAATCGGTGAAATTCAAAAGCTCTATATTATAAAGGCAGAGCGCGGTCAGGGCTATGCACATCAGTTGGTAAAGAAAGCGATGGAATACGGTAAGAAACAATATGACGCGCTTTATATTGAAACCTTTGCGTCTTTATCCGATGCGAATCACTTGTATCGGAAGTATGGTTTTAATAAGTTGGATGCGCCACTGGATGGAACGGAACACAGCGCCTGTGATACTTGGCTGCTTCGTGAGTTTTAAAGAGAATACATTCAAAAGGCTTGTGCTGTATGAGAAAATACTTACGCAGGGGCCTTTTTCTATATCATATGCTATGATTGAGTTAACTCACGGACTAATATTTAAAAAAGTAACCCCCACATAGAAAAGGAAGAGGATAGTCATGACAGTGGAAGTTAAAGAAGTCAACGCACCGAAACCCGATCACTCAGAACGTAAAGTGATGCTGACGGATAAAACGATGCAGGAGCGACTGGACAAGGTATTGAAAAGAATGAAAGACAGTGGCTTGTCTTCGCTGGTTATTTATGCCGATAAGGAGCATGGCAGTAACTTTGAGTACCTCGTCGGCTTTATTCCGCGTTTTGAAGAAGCTCTGCTCGTTGTGAATGGTGATGGGTCCAGCACACTGATACTCGGAAATGAAAACTTTAATAAAGTGAAGCATGCACGAATTCAGGCAGTCGGTAAAAAGTGTTCACTTTTTTCACTGCCTAATCAGCCGATGGGAGACTTGAGTGAGCTGTCCTCAATTTTGAAAGAAACTGAACTGGATAATTCTAAGGAGGTCGGCGTCGCTGGCTGGAAGCTGATTCCTGAAATGACTCGCCAGTTTGATGTGCCTCAGTTTATAATTAATGCTCTGGAAGAAAGAACAGGTAAAGACAAACTGGTCAATGCGACAGAACTCTTTATCGGTCCGGAAAAAGGTGTCCGAGTTACAAATAATGCCAACGAACTGGCGCATTATGAATACGGGGCGTCTTTGGCAGCCGATGCCGTTCTGGGCGCGATGAATGCACTTGAAGTTGGTGTGAGTGAACTGGAGATTGGTAACCATCTTCATAAAAACGGTCAGTACCCTAATGTTGTGACCATCGGAGCATTTGGCGAACGATTTGAAAAAGGGAACCTCTTTCCAACAGCTAATACACTGGATAAAGGCGACAAAGTGGCTCTGACTGTCTCCTATAAAGGCGGTCTGTCCAGTCGGTCTGGTTATGCGGTCGAAAGCTTGGATGAACTGGAGACTGCGGATGCAGGCTACCTTGAAGAAGTGGTGCTGCCGTACTTTGAGGCCTATCATTTCTGGCTGACACACGTGGAAATTGGAATAACTGGCGGATCTTTTTATGATGCGTTTGATGCTGCTTACCCTCAGTCAGACTTTGGCTGGGAACTTTGTCCGGGACACTTGACGGCTGATGAAGAATGGTTGTCATCCCCTTTTTATAAAGGATCAGAAGCAGTCGTCCAGTCCGGCATGATTTTCCAAGTAGACTTTATCCCTTCTCAAAAAGGGCACAACGGAGTGTCCGCTGAGAGTACGGTTGCTGTGGCTGATGCCGACTTGCGAGGAGCTATAGAGCAGGATTATCCTGCACTGTGGAATCGAATTTTAAAGAGACGAGTGTATTTGAAGGATGAATTGAACATCAATTTGCCAAAAGAGCTTCTGCCGCTGGCGAGCACAATCGGTTACTATAGACCGTTTCTACTGAACAAAGACTGTGCATTAGCAATTCAAGACTAAGCGATTATAAGGACAGACGATTTGCCTAACTGCAGGCGAATCGTCTTCTTTTTTTATAAAAAGGGTTTGTCATTGCTTTTTATTGAGTGGACGGGCCAACTCGGGAAGATAAGTCAGAGTGAGACGACCCGCTACAGCGTAGGCTAGCCAACTCAAATGAGACAGTCAGAGTGAGATGCTCCGCTGTAGCTCAGGCTAGTCAACTCGCATAAGAAAGCAAGCGTGAGCCGGCCTACCCACTATCACACTAAGGGACAGGTACTTACTAATTCTAAATAACCAGCTAAAAAGCCTGTCAAAAAACCGATTTATGAAGAAAGTATGAAGATTAATTTAAATGAGAAAAAAATGATAAATATCCTTTTTTTATAATATACGTGTGATAAACTTATTAAAATAATACAAATTTTACATATGAGGGACCGATTGAATGAGTAAGCAAGTGATGAGTGAAACCGTCAGATATATGTGGCGAAACAAGAAAAACCGGCTGATTATGTTGATTGCGTTCGGCGGTATGCTTTTGTACAGCCTGCTGATACTGCCGAATGTCCAGGGGATAGACGAAGTAGATGTGCAGCAGCTGGAAAGAGAGCTGGCATCGAATCAGCAGACATTTGAAGATCGACTGGAAACCGGCCAGACGGTTTCCTCTTTATTTACAGGAACAAGTGCCTATGAAGTGGCACGAAATGAATTTGTCAGTCAAAGGGATTTACTGTCGGCTATCCGAACAGGTGACGCGAGAAGGTACCTAGAGATTCCTTATCGACCGGCCAGCGAGAACAATCCAGGCGAAGAAGATGAGGAGAGTGTGCTCTTTTTAGGTCGTCAAAGAGAGAACGACTATCAGCAGCATAAAAATGCTGTCTACATAAATGAAGTGGACCCACTGAGTTTTCATCACATTCATGAGCGAACCAGTCTCCAACAGCTGCATCTGTTTATGATTGGCTGGGGACCTTATGTCCTGATTTTTCTGCTGCTCTTTATGATTAGTGATGTAGTGACAAAAGACAGAAAACTGACTACCCAAAAAATTGGCGTGTCCAAAAACTGGTTTATCTATCTGCTGGTACAGTCTGTTGCGGCACTGGGCTTTGTGGTGGTGTTTCTCGCTATGTTAGCTGGTACGTTTTACCTGGTTAATGGGCTGCTGCACGGCTTCGGGTCAGGTGCACTCCCGGCGGGCTTCTTTGAAACCGTTCCGGAAGGCGAGCCTTTCCATCAGTCTTTCCTGACTACCATCCCGTTAAGTGAGTTTTTCTTAAGGGCCTTCCCTTTTTTAGCCTTGCTCTTGTATGGCTTCACTCGACTGAATACTGCCTTCAGTCTTTTGCTAAAACAGGATGTCGTTGTTTTAATTGCATCAATGTTCACGCTGCTTTTCCCCTTTCTTTATTACGGAGAGGAAACAACTGATCTCCTGGGAGTTCATTTGAGCTGGTTCCCGCAGACTTACTTTCACTTTGGGGAAGTGGTAACTGGATTGGTCGAGCAGACGCTAGGTCAGACGATTCCGCTCTCGCGAGGGCTAATCGTTTTAGCTGTCACCATCCTCATTCTGGAAGGGTTAAATTTCTTACTGTCCAAACTGATAACGAGACAAAAATTCTTAGCTTAGGAGGCGTGCATTAAATGAAAAAAATTATGAAATGGAACGGCAGACTGTTGCTCCGCGACTGGAAGACACGCCTTTTGCTGTTAGGATTGTTTGTCTTTCTCGGATCCTTTTCTCTGCTTTACAGACAGCAGAATGTAACCTTACCGGAAACGCAGCTGCGGTCGGAATACAGCGATGCGCACCAGATTTTCCGGCTGATACCGGATGCGCACTTTGAAGGCGACTTGGGCCAGGAAGTTCAACGGCGTCTGGGACGCAACTCCAGTCTGATTGGCTTGAACCGCTACATACTGACGCAACGGGAAGGGAATACCGTCGAAGGCCTGGAAGAGGTTGTGTCGGATTACTTGAATAATGGTCGGGAGATGGCCGAAAACAACCTGTACTTGCATGAAGCGACTGATTTTGAATCATATGATTTGCTTCAGGAGGTATACTTGCCGTCTGTTGATGAAGTGGAACAACAGCTGGCCTTCTTTGATGCACTGGATGAACAGAATCTGGATATCGAATGGAATCCTTATGCCTCTGCACAGGTTCATCAGCAGCAGCTGGAATTGTTCGTTTCCGTTGTTCTGTTTATTATTATTGCTCTCCTCGCCGGGGATCATTTTACAAAAGAACAGCAGAAAAACTATAGCGTGACACAAGGCCTTCCGATACCGGTGAAATGGCAGTGGCGGACACGCAGCTTTATGCTGTGGGCTGTCATCTGGCTGGTTGCTTTAACGGGTCTGCTGACGAGTTATGTCATTTCCCTTTTTTTCGAGACTACAGGCAGTCTGGCTTATCCTACTGAACTTTACATTAATGGTGCGGTGTCTTATATCCCGATGTGGCAGTACAGTCTGCTGCTGATCGGAATGGGTATGCTGGTGAGTTATTTATTCCTGTTGATAGTGACAGGCTTAAGCTGGATGATACGAAATGTCTACCTCACTCTGTTCATTACTGGGGGCCTGGTGATGCTGTATTCCATCTGGCAGTTTATTCCACCACTGACAGGCTGGCAGCCGTCCTTCTACACGAATCTGGTTGGAGTGACAAGCGGGGAAGCGGCGAGTCGTTTTGGCCTGCCGGGCATAGTGTTCTGGCGCCTTCCTCTCATAGCCGGTGCGGTCTGGCTGTTTCTTGAAGGCATTTTTCATTATGTCTATCAGTACATTCCAACGCAGACACTTGGATTAAAAAGGAGAGAGTCTAAATGACACTGACAATTAAAGATTTAACAGTAGCTTACGGTGACCGGACCATACTGGACAACATTTCATTTACATTGGAAAAAGGTCAGATTATTGGTCTTGTCGCACCTAACGGGACAGGGAAAACGACGCTGTTCAATGCAGTCATGCGTTTTATTCCGGTCGAAGCCGGTACCATTAAAATTGACGATAAAGAGTATTCCGCCAGTGACAAAGACGTTCTGGCTTTGCACAGACAGATTACCTTTTTCCCGAATCAGGCGGATCTGCACGAAAACTTTTCCGGCACGGAGCATATCGAAATGTATGCGGACATGTGGGCGGGGAAACGTGAACAGGTTCAAGCGATTATTGACCGTCTGGAAATGAATGATTATGTTGACCGAAAAGTCAGTTCCTATTCACTTGGGATGCGCCAGCGCCTATGTTTTGCGATGGTGATTGCGGCGGATACACCAATCATGTTCATGGACGAAGTGATGAACGGCTTGGATCCCGAAAATGTATCACTTGTATCAGATATTTTGATTGACCTTAGAAAAGACGGAAAAATTATTATGGTAGCATCTCATTTGCTGGACAATTTGGATGAGTATGCGGATAAAGTCTTTTTCCTTAAAGACAAAGTGCTGCATTTTGTGTTTGACCATCATGATAAAAAAGAGGATTATTTCAAAGTCATGTGTACGAAAAAACAGGCCGCTTTACTGGAAGAGACAGTCCCTCTGCCGGAAGGCACGATTCATCTGGGCAACAGCATGCTGTGTATTCCGCTTTTACCCCTTTCAGAAAAAGAACAGATGGCTTTGTATCAAGTTATTCGTCAGCTGGAAACAGGCGCATTGACTATCGGTCCGCTTGGAACGGGTGAATATTATTCTCACCTTTACGGGCTTGAACTGCATTCATATGACAGGGGGCACGATTATGCCGAACAGTCTGTCTAAAAAAGGACGGTTGACCGGGTTCTTGTTTGTCAGTGTCTTGTTACTGGCAGGCTGCACAAGTTTTACCGGCATCACTAATCCGCGCTACGATGGCGAAAGAGTTGTGCCGGATGACGAGGCTATAGAAGCGCACCAAACAGAAGCGCGTGTGGATTCTGATATGGAAGAATGGTACCTGCGTTATCCATTAAGTGAATCGCTCAGCGAGCCTTCCTTGGACTTCACGGGAGACGAGACGCTTGAACTGACCGACGAAGAATTAGTCATTGGTGAAGACATGCCAGCAGGGCGAGCAGTTCTGCAGGGCGAACCGAGTGATTTTCGTCCGGAACAGCGGATTTTCCATACCGCTAATGTGACGATAACTGACGAAAACGATGCAGTGGTGTTTGAACAGCATTTCCAGGATGATGTCGGTGTGATGCAGGCTGTGGTGGACTTGAGAGAGGGGCACACCTTCAGAATGACAGGGAATGACCCAATTCTTCATGTCTCCTATGATGAAGCCAATGCACCGGAATTGACTCAGGTAGAAGCTTCGTCAGATGCAATTGCTTTGATAGCCGGTCATTATGAAGTGGGGAACCAGATTGAAGCGGGGACTTACGTTCTGGCTGGTTTTCTGAGTCCCAGGGCGTCCGAACTGTTTGTTTTTTCTGGAAATGAGTCTCCGAAAATCATCGATTTGCATGCCCGCCTGTCTCAGCATCAGCTGATTAGTGAAGAAGACAATCAGGCGATGCTGGACAGTGGTCAATTGACTGAAAGTGAGTATGAACAGAATGAGGAGGAGCGGGAGCGTGCTCGAGCAAACAGACCGACGCTGACGCTTGAAGAAGGCGATACCCTTTACTTACCGATGGTGAGCCGGCTTTTACTGGAAAAAAACTAGAAGAGGTGCCCTATGTATGAGTTCTGGATAGAAGCGGAGCGGTTCTACACCCTAATCATGCCCGCAGTCATTATTGCCTATGTTTTTCTCATAGGTCTGATCATACTTGTCTATGCCTATGCTGAACGTATCAAGCTGCGCCGGCGTGTGACCAGTATTATCATACTCACGGCGACACTGCTGGCTGCCGGTTATTTTGCATTCGGTCATTTTCAGTATCGAGAGTGGATTCAGCAGAATGAATTTATTCACCCCGGCATCCGCGAATACAGCTATATTCTTGGCATACGGTCAGATGAAGACCGCGCGCTAGTCAGACAGTTTCGCCGCTCGTCAAATATATCTATCCAGATGAGTGAGCTGGACATGTACGAATCGAAACCAGTAGAGGTCGACTTTCCTTACACCTATCTCGGTTCACGAGACAGTACACACTATTTTTCCTTTGGGGAGGATGAACAGTTCGCCTTTCGCATCCGAGGAGAGCTGGCCTGGACAGATGGCAGACGGGAAATGACGGGGACCGAATTTAACCTGACTGATGACCGCTTTGAATCCATTGGTTTTGTTCCTCAGTCTGCGCCAATATTTGAAACACTTTACCTGCCAGAAGAAGAGCAGAGGGAGCTTTCCAACTTGTCGGATTACCAGCTCGTTTCTGTTTCACGACTCTATGCCGAGTGGATTTTTCCAAATCAGAGCAACTGACTCTTGAAAAATGAAACCCCACAGTCATCATTCTGTTATCATTATAGGATTGTATTTTTAAGAATGGACGAGTAAAATGGAGAAAGTACTTATGATAAAGGAGACTCCACTATTATGGATATGGAAATTTTTACACAATTTAGACTTGTTTTTGGATTGATTCTTGCTGTTTTACTTGTATTTACGGTGCTATCACTTTTGCCAAAAAGTCAGAATACAGGGGTGACTTTTTTCTCTGTATTATCTATCTCGCTGTCGCATCTGATTATTGGAACGGCACTTATCATTGTTGAAAACACCTTCCTGGATGACTTTACGCTGGACGGCGATCCGCTGACTTTTTTTATGTATCTAGGCATTGTCGGCTTGGCCATCTTGAATCCAATCATTTATAAACTGCGAAATAAACGACGCAGACGTTCAACCTATTCATTTAAGTAAGTATGAACAGTTAAACTCTTTCAAGCGAATTAGCATGCGATGATGTGGATATAGTCCCGTCATCGCATGCTTTTGCTTTTTTTATGATTGTTAAAGGAAAAAGCAGCCTGGCTGCTTTTATCATAATAAAGGCTGTGTAGTAAAAATAGACTGAATGCGGGTGAACTCAACTGAATAGGCGATATCGTGTAGTTCAGAAAACCGAACTACACTTTAAGCGTGATTTTTCCGGGTAGAGTAGAGTTTGACTAATTATTTTAGCATCAAACTTCACACTAAGTGCAGTTCGGCGTCCGTCCCAGTTTTAAACTCATAACTGACACCCAATTTGTTGAGTTCATAACAGAGGGTGCTGTCAGCGCATCTTTATAATAGAAAAAAGGTGCGACTTACCCCAAAAAGGAGACAAGCCGCACACTTTAATTGCTTTTCATTTTATTAACTCATTATGGTTTGGATTTACCGCCGAAGAAGTAAAAGCCGCCTGCGACTGAACTTATAATGACGACTGCCCCTGCAAATGCGAAAGGCAGGTCGCCATCTGTTGATCCGAAAGCTGATCGGCTTGCTTCGGTATCATCAGAGTCTTCAGTGGACTGGTCATTACTTTCTTCTTCAGAAGAGTCGTCCTCTTCACTTTCTTCAGAACCGCTGGTCATGGCTGTTTTCAGTTCGCTAGGGTTAAAGACAGCAAAGGTTCCAGTCGAAGTACTGTTTGCGACTACACCACCATTGGTATAGCGTTCACCGGCTAGTGTCCAGCCTGATTGAGCTTCGATCCACTGATACAAGGCGTCCTGGTTCACTTCTGCGTTATCTGTAAAGAAGCGGTACTCCATATTTTGAGCGAAAGTTGTATAAACTTGTTCATTCTGCTCGACTGAGAACTGTATGACTCGGCTTAGTGCCTGATCAGCGTAATCCATTTCGACTTCAACGGTTTCAAAGGACAGCAGGGCATTGCCTTCCTGGAGGTTTTCTGCCGGGATGACCCATTCCATATCGATACGGGCAATCAGTAGTGTGATGTTACGCTCGCGGATGGAATACACCTGGTCGGCTGTCAGACTGACCCGTTCAAGATGACTCAGTGAAGAGTCAAAAGATACAGCCAGTACACCATTATCAGCTACAGCAGAAATATCCTGCTCGTCGATTGTCGCTGTACCGTTCGTGTCGGAGGGACGAATCCATACCGTACTCTGCTGGTTATTATGGTCCTCTTCATCCTCATCGGTGTCTTCAAGGGTATCATCTTCAGATTCAACGTCATCTGATTCCGTGTCGTCTTCCATGTCACTGTCTTCAGTCTCTGATTCGTCATCATCATCTGAAGGGGTTTCGCTGGCGTTGTCTTCGTCAGTTTCTGAAGCATTCTCTGTATCCGTATCTTCCGTGTCGGCTTCGCTTTCCTCATCATCAGCTTCTGATTCTTCTTGAGGATTTACTTCGTCCTCTTCAGTATCCTCTTCTGTGTCTGAATCCGCCTCTTCTAAATCAGTCTCTTCATCGTCGCCAGTTTCTTCTTGAGTATCATCTTCTTCAGGTTCTTCTTCAATTACCTGTTCAAGGAAATGAACAAGACCGTAGCCGTAGACATCATCACGGCCTTCTTCACCCATATCTCGGGCTTTAGCCTGCATGCGAGCCCGTATTTGAGCAGCTGATTCATTGGGATACTTTTGCATCAAGAGAGCAGCGATACCTGCAACGTGAGGTGTTGCCTGTGACGTACCGGACATGGTTGAAAAACTGTCCGGAGAGCTGATTCCCAGACCAAGTATATTTGTGCCGGGAGCAGCAAATTCATTTTCGTCGGCAATTTTTGAATCATCGGCACGGTAACCGTCTCTTGTAATATTTGATACGGCGATAACTTCAGGATAGGCTGCCGGATATTCAATAGAATAACTTGAATTTCGTATATTACCACTGGCTGCAACAATCAGTATGCCTTGATTATGAGCTTCCTTAATTTTCTGATGAATATCGTCGCTTGGATATTTAAAACCTGAACTGATAGTGATGACATCCATATTATTGTCCATCGCCCACTGAATACCGGCTATCAGACTGCCGGCGTTGGTCCGGTTACCGCCTTCTGAATGGTAGATTTTCACTCCAAATAAGTCGACGTTTGGCGCAATCCCTTGAGCGGGTGTGTGCTGGTCGGCTCCAATGATACTGGCGACGTGTGTGCCATGTCCATCGTGATCGTTCGTCCAGTGGTCTGCTCCTTTAGAGTGGTTTTCTCCAAAAATGCTATAACCCCCGGCAAAACTAATATCGTTATGACCATCGTAAAAGCCTGTGTCCAGTACCGCTACGCGAACATTTTGTCCGGTGACGTCTTGATCCCAGGCATCAAAGGTCCCAACCATATCCTGATTCCAGTCATCTGATGTCAGGGCGGGACTGCTGGCTGTCTGAGTGGTCTGCATTTCCTGGTCATAGGTGATTCGGTCAACATTATCCTGCTGGCTGATTTCCTTAATGGAAGAAGCCGGAACAGACATGGTCTGGAGATTCTGTATAGTGGTCACGTTTTTAAAAGCAGGATCGAGCTCATCTTCTGAAGGAGCGTCACCTTCGTAGCGAACGATAATATCAATGTAGTCATCTGAATGATGCAGGTCGTGTGCCAATGCAGCTGTGGAAGGAAGCAGTGTCCCTATAAGCAGTATTGCGATGGCAGTATACTTAATTAATCGTGTTTGATTCTTAGTCACCGATAAATGTCTCCTTTGTGGTTTTTACATAGTCGGACGTTCTATTCATAATAAATTGATATATTCTCGTAAAATCTTAAGGTTTTTGGCCTCATTAAAGGTATCTTATCACAAGAAGCTTTCGACCCCGTGGTTAAAAGTCTTATAAAATTAATTTATATTAGAGTCTTGTCACATTTCGTTAAAATATTATAGAATTAACAGAATAAGTGATAGAATGTAAGGGATATCAGTAGTGTGAAGGGGTGTGTTAAACAATGACTACTATTGAAAAAGCTGTCGAGTTTTTCAGAACGCAGCCAGGAATGGATAGATTATTTAAACTATTTAGAACAGAATTACTCAAACATCGCAAAGTAAAAGGGACAGCCAAGCTTGATTTGTTCAAACCTGAGGAAATGGAGGCCATTGCGCATTTTTTCCAGGTGACCCCAGACTCTCTTGCTTCCAAAGGTCGTGTGGATTTAGAAGCCTTTAACCGCAAACTGGATACACCACCTTTCAACGGGCTGGACTTAACACAGCTTCTGGAAGCTTATTTTGATGAAAAACTCCTTTCCTTATCCACAAAGGAGGAACGCAAATTTTATCTGAACCAGCTAGAGGACAATTATTCGCTCTTAAAAGACTGGCTTGCGTATATTAAACGAAACACATCAGACACTGACTGGATTCAACAGTTGATCGAAGAATCTACCAACCAGTTTGAGCAGTATGTTCTGTATTTGTCGGAAGGCATTCGTCTCTTGCCGGCACGGCCTATCCGTTTATCTGTCTTTAGTCAGATTATTACGCTTGATGCGGACGCTTTCCATCCATCGAGTGATTTAGGTAAATTGTGGCTGCATGTTCTGGGCGAAACCAAACGTCTGCATGCCATAGAGCCTATAACCTTGCCCGAAACTAAAAAAGCGACAGATGAATTGCTTGAATCCTTTAACCTGTTTCGTGAAGACATATCAGATAGCGTGACCGTCGCTAACTTGTTTGCAGAAACGCAGTCTGGTTATCATCCAATGTGGGAAGCAGCAGTTCATACCCATAGTGTTCTAACTGTTCCATTAAGAGAAGTGATTAAACTGCAGGCGGTCTATCCAGCTCATGCAAAAAATATCGTCTGGGTTGTAGATAATCCTGAAGTTTTTACCCGACTCATGGATGAAGTACCGAACATGCCAATGATATGTCCGAAAGAAAAATGGTCTTGTGCAACCTGGGAGGTCTTTGACCGACTAGAAGAAGAAGGAGTCGAGCTGCGCTTTATCGGGGACTTTACACCGGAAAGTATTGTTCGTGCCGAAGAGCTGCTTCTGCAGTTTCCGTCGAATTCGAAAACCTGGCGAATGGAGATTCCGCTCTATTTGCAGTCTCTTGAAAAAGGTGAGCACTTAACTGAAGACAGACTGGCACTTCTGAATAAGCACCACCTTGATTTTCTTGCCTGCCTGAAAGACGAGATGCGTGAAAATAGACGCCCGGCTTACTTGATGACCCGTATTGAGGAGCTGACAGCTGAATTGAAGAAGTTTTATTCCGATTACTAAGCCTATGTGAGTGAACGTATCGATTTTTAGATGAAAGGAAGATACTTATGAAAAAAATAAAAGTGACAGACGAAAGCCGACTGCTTCATGGCGGTGATTATAATCCGGATCAGTGGCTGGATTACCCGGAGATTCTAAAAGAAGACGTGGAACTGATGAAAGCAGCTCATACGAACACCTTCTCGATTGGTATTTTCGCCTGGGCGGCTTTGGAGCCGGAAGAAGGGAAATATGACTTTGACTGGCTAGATCGTGTTGTCGAGCGGATTCATTCCATCGGCGGGCGTTTTATTCTGGCAACCCCAAGTGGTGCCCGTCCGGCCTGGATGTCCAAGCATCACCCGGAAGTATTGAGAGTGGATGCCTATAGACGCAAGCAACTGCACGGTGCACGCCATAATCACTGCTTTTCCTCTGAGTACTACCGTCAGAAAACGCAGGAGATGAATACGAAGCTGGCCGAGCGGTATGGACACCATCCGGCTCTTTTGATGTGGCACATTTCAAATGAGTTTGGCGGAGAATGCCACTGTGACAGCTGTCAGAAGCATTTCCGCGACTGGCTGAAAGAAAAATACAATCATGACTTAAAAGAACTGAACCATTCCTGGTGGGGAGCATTCTGGAGCCATACCATCACAGATTGGGAGCAGATTGAATCGCCGTCACCTATTGGGGAAAATGCTGTTCACGGGATGAACCTCGACTGGCGACGATTTGTTACGCATCAGACCATCGATTTTTATAAAAATGAAATCAAGCCTCTGAGAGAGCAGACACCGGATGTGCCGATTACGACAAACTTCATGTCCGACAATCCTGAATTTGTGCCGTTTACAGCACTTGATTACAGTGAATTTGCCAAAGAAGTCGATGTCATCAGCTGGGATGCTTATGCGCCTTGGCACAATGACCAGGAAGATACCGCAACCCTGGCTTCGCGAGTCGCCTTTTTAAATGACCATTTTTACTCTATGAAAAATCAGCCGTTTTTATTAATGGAATCCACGCCGAGTCTGGTGAACTGGCATGACGTCAATAAAGCCAAGCGTCCAGGCATGCATCTCTTGTCATCCATGCAGATGCTGGCACACGGTTCTGATAGTGTCCTGTACTTCCAGTGGCGTAAATCCCGCGGCTCATCTGAAAAATTCCACGGGGCTGTTGTCGATCATGACCAGTCTAAAGAAAACCGCGTCTTTAAGGAAGTGGCTCAGCTAGGACGGGCAATGGAAGAGTTATCTGACCGCGTTGTCGGCTATCAGCGCAAGGCTGAGGTCGGACTCTTATACGATGTGGAAAGCGACTGGGCGCTGAATGATGCGCAGGGCTTTGGCTTGAAGACAAAGCAGTACGGCGAAACCCTCCAGAAACACTATCAGATGTTCTGGGAAAATAATATACCCGTAGATGTGATTGCAAAAGACGCTGACATTGACCAGTACACAATACTTCTCATACCGATGCTCTACATGCTGACTGAAGAAACGGCAGAAAAAATCAGAGATTTTGTTAAAAAGGGCGGAACAGTGGTCACAACCTATATCACCGGACTGGTGGATGACTCTGACTTGACTCATATGGGTGGCTGGCTGAAACAGTTGAGAGAGGTCTTCGGGGTTGAACCGATGGAAACGGACACCTTTTATCCAAGTGACAGAAACAAGGTGACGTATCAAGGGAAATCCTATGAAGTCAGAGATTACGCAACGGTACTTAACGCTCTAAAAGCGGACTCGCTGGGCAGCTACGAAAGTGATTTCTATAAAGGTACGCCTGCCGTAACGAAAAACACGTACGAAAATGGCCAGGCTTACTACATCGGGGCGCGTCTGGAAGATGACTTCCATCGTGCATTTTATAGTAAACTGATTGAACAGCACGACTTGAAACCGGCACTGGAAGCTAAGCACGAACGCGGAGTCTCCATTCAGGCAAGGGAAGCTGAAGGGAAACAGACTATTTTCATTATGAACTTTACCGAAGAACACCAGCCGGTTCTCCTGCTGGAAGAAGTAACCGACTGTCTCACAGATGAGCAACTTGGTGGTGCCCTGGAACTGGCTCCTTATGAAACACGAATCGTGGAAAAGACAGTCTGACGTGCACTGTCAGATTGAATTGTTCACAATTTATGTCTAAAATTGTGTGCTGATTATTGGTATAATGACATAAGGTAATACAGCAATAATTTTGGGAGGTAGAAAGGGGAAATCATTTGGTTACATTAAGTGACGTTGCGAAAAGAGCAAATGTCTCAAAAATGACTGTCTCTCGCGTGATCAATCACCCAGAACAAGTGACAGACGAGTTGAAGCAACTGGTCTATGAAGCCATGCAGGATTTGAACTATCGGCCAAATGCCGCTGCAAAGGCATTAGCCAATAATCGGACGCAAATAATCAAACTCTTGATACTGGAAGAAATGGATACAACAGAACCTTACTATATGTTTCTGCTGACGGGGATTGCCAATGAACTGGATAAATACGCCTACAGCCTGCAACTGCTGACGCACAGAAATATTCAGATAGGGGAATCCGACGGCTATATTGTCTGCGGTATGCGCAGCAAAGATGCCCCATTGATTGAAGAGTTGAATAAACCGACTGTTCTGTTTGGTCAAAATGACTTTGGCTTTGATTACGTTGACAGCAATAATGAGAGCAGCATGGAACGGGCAACAACCTATGCTATTGAAAAAGGTTACGAAAAAATTGTGTATATCGGCATTGATGTGGATGAACCGTTTGCTCACTCAAGAGAAAAAGGCTACGCCGCTGTGATGGATAAGCACGGAATGGAAAAATGCGTGTATCGTTTAGAAAACCGCTCGCGTTATTCTGCCGCTTTTGTAAAAGAAAATTTTGCGGAGTTTCCAAAAAACACATTGTTTCTCTGTGCCTCGGACCGTTTAGGCCTGGGCGTTATCCGTGAAATTAAAGAGCAGGGCTATTCCATTCCAGAAGACTATGGTGTCATCGGACATGACGGGGTATTTCTGGATCAGATTGCTTATCCGCATCTGACGACATTAAAGCAGTCGATTGCGGAAATGGGTGCCGCCTGTGCACGCATGGTTCTGAAAAAGGTTAACGAGAATGGCAAGTCTCAAGGAAACGAACTGTTCGAGACCGAGCTCAAAATCGGTGGAACCACACGAGAGGGCAATGACTAATTGAACCGTCATTAAAAAGAAAACTAAATAGATTAGTGACGACTGGGACAGGCTGTTTTCTGTTCCAGTTTTTTATACATAAAAACGTGTTTAGGTCAGATTAATAAGGTATAATAAATTATCTAAAAACAGAGAAGAGTGAACTAGATGAAAAAATTAGTGTCGATTATAGCAACTCTGCTGGGCCTTTTTATTTTATTAGTGCTGTTTAGTGCCTGCTCGGATGAAGCCGTTTCGTCGCCAGACAGCAGCATAACCATCAGTGAGGGGGAATTAACTGAAAGAGAGGATTTTCTCTTATCCAGTTTAACTGAACACATTTTTATATTTGACTTTGTCATCGAAGACGGACCAGAAGACTTAGTTCTTTACGTTGAGGAGTTCGTTTACGGAGAACGGCAAGAGTATCCGGTCAGTTCAATAAGTTTGGAAGAAATCGACGCGAACGGTTCGCTCTTTTTTGCAATTAATCGACCGGACATAGAATCAGATGAACGGTCATTTATTCTCGGTGTAGAAAGTGACGGCAACTGGTCTACCGTAACGTCTTTGGTGAGCATGACTACGGAAGAAGATGAATTAGCTGCAACACTGTGGCAAAACACCGCGGCTGACGGCAATGACTTGACGGTATCGGAAGGCGGCACGGTTCTAGCGAGCATTATTCATGCAGATGGAGAAAAAGGCATGAGTACACTGTCAGATGATTTTTATCAGGATATAGACGGCAATCTTGAACAAATTGAAGCTTACCCTAGCGTTTACCTATTTAAAGTGGACTTATATGATAGTGAGAACATGGAATAGCGTGAATCCGTGGGAATAATTAGTAAACGTCATTAATAATACTGACTTGCTTTGAAGATTGATTTTCATTAAAATTTAAGATAACAATCGATATTTAATAGAATAGTTTCAACCTGAGGAAGAGGTCTATCAAACATGAGTTGAGAGACACCCTTCTTCAGGTTTTTGTTTTTCATGGAAAGGGACAGTTTGAGTATATGCGCTGACATTTTTTCTGTTACCGATAACACTTTAAAATTTCTTGTATAATTTCAGGTGCGTGCTAGAATCAAATTGGAACCGCTTCATGAAAAGCGCTGTTTTTTTAAATGAACTGAGTAATTTTAAAACCAGAAGGAGTTTTATTATGGACACAGCTGCAATTTATCACCGAGCCGAAAGTGAATATGCTTATTTATATGAACGCGGGCACTATCACATTCGTATTCGAACAAAAACAAAAGATGTACAAAGCGTTGAACTGCTGAGTGGAGATCCGTATTCACTTGATAATGAAAAATGGTATATGAAAGGCAAAGAAATGAAAAAAGTCGCATCCACTAACATGCACGACTACTGGATGATTGACACGCATGAGCCGACTAAACGTATGGCCTACGGCTTCCGAGTCATCGGAAAAGACGGAATTGAAATCTTTTATTCAGACCAGGGCGTATTCCCCTTTGAAGATGCGTTCTTGAGTCAGATGAACTTTTATTTCCGTGTCCCTTATATCCATGAAATCGATGCGTTCCGTGCACCCAAGTGGGCAAGCGAAACAGTCTGGTATCAGATTTTCCCTGAACGCTTTGCCAATGGCGACCCGTCAAATGATCCCAAAGGAACTCTGCCATGGGGTAGCAAGGAAAACCCATCGCGTGATGACTTTTACGGGGGAGACCTTCAAGGTGTCCTAGACAATATGGATTATCTAGAAGATTTGGGAATCAACGGCATTTACTTTACACCTATTTTTAAAGCAAGCTCCAATCATAAATACGACACAATAGACTACAAGGAAATTGATCCGGACTTCGGAGACAAGGCTTTGTTTAAAGAAGTCGTAGAAGAAGCACACCGAAGAGGCATCCGCGTCATGATAGATGCTGTATTCAACCACGTGGGAATTCACGCTCCTGAATGGCAGGATGTTTTGAAGAACCAGGAAAATTCCAAATACAGAGACTGGTTCTACATTCATTCTTTCCCTGTTGAAGATGTCGGTCAATTGAGCACGGAAGAGCTGGAGAACGTTGGACGCGTTAATTATGATACATTCGCCTTTACGGGTCATATGCCGAAACTAAATACAGCAAATCCTGAAGTCCAGGAGTACCTGCTCGATATTGCGACTTACTGGGTAAAGGAATTCGATATTGATGCCTGGCGTCTGGATGTGGCCAACGAAGTGGATCACTTCTTCTGGAAACGATTCTTCAAGGAAACCACAGCTGTTAAGGAAGATTTATATATACTCGGAGAAATCTGGCATTCTTCTCAGAACTGGCTGAATGGCGACGAATTTCATGCAGTCATGAACTATGCCTTTACCGATACAATTGAAAACTACTTCTTCAAAAAATTCCTGTCACCTTCACGATTGGTGTCAGGCTTAAACAGCCAGCTGATGCTTTACCGTCAGCAGACAACCGAAGTGATGTTCAACCTGCTGGATTCACACGATACGCCACGGGTCCTGACAAAAGCCGGACACGACAAGAACCTGGTTAAATCGGCTATGGCCTTCTTGTATGCTCAGCCAGGTGCCCCATGTATGTACTACGGTACTGAACTGGGCATGGACGGCGGCATGGATCCGGATTGCCGAAAATGCATGATTTGGGATGAAGACAAGCAGGATAAGGACATGCTGGAGTTTTCTAAACAGCTCATCAGTTTCCGTAAAACCTATTCAGACATCCTGGTTTCCGGTGAAACGGAATGGCATGATGTACGAGACGATGAACAGTTCCTTGGCTTCAAGCGAAAGTTAGGCAACAAAGAGCTGCTGTTCTTCTTTAATCAGGATGAGGAAGAAGCCTTCCTGCCGATGATTCCAAATGGAGCAGAGAAAGTCTTCCACTTGAACGATATTGGCGGTAACGGAGAAACAATGCTGACGCAGAATGGATTCTCAATTTACTATCATGAAGACAATGAAGAAGAGAGAAAACAACGCCTGCTGAACAAGCGAAACCGTGCAAAAAAACGCAAGGTACTGCTGGAAGCTATAAAAAAGTAAGATATAACGGATAAAATTGAGATAGGACGTGTAAGCATGGAAAGAATTGCAAAAGTTGACCCGTGGAAAGTCATTTCCACAGATGTAAAAGATAAAAAACGCGTGCAGGAAAGTCTGACATCACTTGGAAACGGCTATATGGGATTACGCGGGAACTTCGAAGAAGGGTTTTCCGGTGATACTCATATCGGAACGTACCTGGCTGGAGTCTGGTATCCAGATAAAACGCGAGTAGGCTGGTGGAAAAACGGCTACCCGGATTATTTTGGTAAAGTTATTAATGCGACCAACTTTATCCCCGTCACAATTTTAGTCGATGGGCATCAAGTTGACTTGAACACCGACGAGGTCAGAGATTATCACTTGGAACTGGATATGAAAGAAGGGCTGTTGAACCGTTCATTTATCTGGATGAAAGACGGCATTGAAATTCGCTTCGCCTTCTCACGCTTCGTCAGTGTCGCGACAAAAGAACTGGCAGTCGTCAATGTTTCTGCTGAACTGCTTAGCGGAGAAGCTAGAATTGAAATGGTTCCTCATTTAGATGGGGATGTTGAAAATGAAGACAGCAACTACGATGAAATGTTCTGGATTGAACGAAACCGCGGACTTTCACCGTATCCATTTTTAACAACGAAGACCATTGAAAATAATTTCGGCACAGACCGATTCACTGTTACAACCATGATGGTGAATCAGACCGACTCTCTGGACAAAGGGACATCAGAAGAGGCGGATATGAAAGTAGCTGAAACCTTCAGTAAAAACCTGTCTGAAGGGGAGTCTGTTTCACTGACTAAGCTGATTGCAGTTGTAACCAGCCGTGACATTTCAGAAGACAAGCAAGTTGCAGCTGCGCAGGCTATCTTAGATACTGCTGCTGAGAGAGGCTTTGCAAGCTTGAAAGACGCGCATGTCAACGAGTGGGCTACACGCTGGAACAATGCCGATGTGATTATCGAAGGCGATGAAGCCAGCCAGCAAGGCGTCCGTTTCAATATTTTCCATCTTTTCGCAACCTATTATGGAGAAGATCCGCGTCTGAACGTCGGTCCAAAAGGCTTTACCGGTGAGAAATACGGGGGCGCAACTTACTGGGATACTGAATCATGCATCCTGCCGATGTACTTGTCTATTACGGAAGAAGATGTGTCCAAGCAGCTTCTAGTCTACCGTCACAACCAGTTGGAACAGGCCTATACAAATGCACAGAAACAGGGACTTGAGGGCGCACTGTATCCAATGGTTACCTTCACGGGTATCGAATGCCATAACGAATGGGAAATTACTTTTGAAGAAATTCACCGTAACGGTGCCATTGCGCATGCTATTTATAATTACGAAACTTATTTTGGAGACGACTCTTATGCAGTCGAACAAGGGCTGGATGTTCTAGTCGGTATTTCCCGTTTCTGGGCAGACCGCGTGCATTATTCTAAACGCAATGAGAAATACATGATTCATGGCGTGACCGGTCCAAACGAATATGAAAACAACGTCAATAACAACTGGTACACGAACACGATGGCTGCCTGGACATTGCGCTATACGCTGGAGACACTTGAAAAAGCAACAGAGGATAAGAAGCATAATCTGAATATCAGCGCGGAAGAAAGCAGCAAGTGGGCCGATATTGTGGAGAACATGTATTACCCTGAAGATGAAGAGTTAGGCGTGTTCGTTCAGCACGATACTTTCCTGGACAAGGATCTGCGTCCGGTTGATTCACTGAAACCGGAAGAACGCCCAATCAACCAGAACTGGTCATGGGACAAAATATTGCGTTCACCGTTTATCAAGCAAGCAGATGTTCTGCAGGGACTTTATTTCCTGGGTCATGAGTATTCAATGGAAGAAAAAGAGAAGAATTTTGATTTCTATGAGCCAATGACTGTACACGAATCCTCATTGTCACCATTGGTTCACTCTATTCTTGCTTCTGAACTGGGCAAGAAAGACAAGGCCTTTGAGATGTATGAGCGTACGGCTCGACTAGATCTGGACAACTACAATAACGATACAGAAGACGGCCTGCACATTACGTCAATGAGCGGAGGCTGGCTGTCAATCGTTCACGGCTTTGCCGGTATGCGTACCTTGACCGGTGGCTTGTCATTTGATCCATACTGTCCGACTCAATGGACCGGGTATCAGTTCAAGCTGAAATACCGCGGCCGTCTGATTGCTGTTCATGTAACTGCAAATGAAGTGGAATTCTCTCTTCAGGAAGGCGAAGCACTGACCTTTACCCTTTACGGAGAAGAAGTAACTCTTGAAGATTCACTGACCACTTCTTTATCCGAAAAAGAAACGACAACAGTAAAAAATAACTAAACATTATAAAAGGAAAGGAGGGGACACGCTCCCCTCCTTTTTTACCGCTTTTAGATCTGGGATGAAGCGATAATGTAGCGTTGCCTCGTGACTCAAAGGAGATTTCCAAGTGGGTCACAGGGCAAGCAAAGGTTCGCCTGTAACTGAACGTGTATAGGCTACCGAGTTACCGGGCAAAAGCGTTTAGCCAGTGACTGGAGAGCTAGTTTGAACTGAGTTCCTGGGCAAAGACCTTTACACCAGTATCTGGCCAAATTTTAGCGAATGAGTTGCCGGGCAAATCAGTTTTCACCAGTGACTGAGATGACTAGTCGTTTTGGGTTCAGGGGAAACGGATGGTTGACCCACAACTCAATCGACTATTTTCACCTAGTAACCAATGAAAAATAAAAACAAGATAAATTATGGAGGAATGAACATGATTAAAGGATTAGTTTTTGATTTAGATGGCGTTATTACAGATACAGCTGAGTACCATTACTTAGCTTGGAAGAGTCTGGCTGAAAAAATTGGTATCGAGATTGACCGCGAATTCAATGAGCAGTTGAAAGGCATCAGCCGCATGGAATCACTCGACTTGATTTTAAAACACGGCAACAAGGAGTCAGACTATACAGAAGCAGAAAAAGAAGAACTGGCTACTCAAAAAAATGAAGAATACAAAGAGTATATCAAAGAAATTACACCAGCTGACCTGCTTCCCGGTATCGACAAACTGCTTAAAGAAGCTAAAGAAAAAGGACTGGGCATGACTCTGGCATCTGCAAGCAAGAATGGACCGGCCATCATGAACAGCCTGGAGATTATGGACCTGTTTGACGGCATTGTTGACCCGGCTACTCTTAAAGCAGGTAAACCTGATCCGGAAATCTTTGTCCGTGGAGCTGAAATGCTCGGCTTAAGACCAGATGAATGTGTTGGATTTGAAGATGCTGAAGCCGGTATTGAAGGCATTAACGGTGCAGGGATGTTTTCTGTCGGGGTCGGTTCAGAAGATGCAATGAAAGAAGCAGATTATGCTGTACAAAGCACGGAAGAGCTCGATTTAGATACTATTTTGGCTAAAGCAAGCCAATAAGAGGGGAGTGTGGAGATACTTATGAAGTGGTGGCAGAATGCAGTGATTTATCAGATTTACCCACGCAGTTTCCAGGACAGCAATGGGGACGGCATCGGCGATATTCAAGGCATCATCAGCCGATTGGATTACTTGGAGGAACTGGGAGTGGACGCCATCTGGCTGAGTCCGGTCTACCAGTCGCCGAATGATGACAACGGCTATGATATCAGTGATTATCAGGCGATTCACCCGGAGTACGGCACGATGGCGGACATGGATGAGCTGATTGCCGAAGCAAAAAAACGTTCCATTCGTATTGTAATGGACCTGGTGGTAAATCACACAAGTGACGAACACAACTGGTTTGTTGAAGCGAAAAAAGGAAAAGACAATCCTTACCGCGACTATTATGTCTGGCGAGACCCAGTTGACGGAAAAGAACCGAACGATTTGGGATCGACGTTTAGTGGCTCAGCTTGGGAACTGGATGAAGCGAGTAATCAGTACTACCTGCATTTGTTCAGTAAAAAGCAGCCGGATTTGAACTGGGAAAATGAACAGCTGCGCGGCGAAATATACGACATGATGAATTACTGGCTGGACAAAGGCATTGGCGGTTTCCGAATGGACGTTATTGACCTGATTGGCAAGAAGCCGGATGAAAAGATTACGGCAGATGGTCCGAAATTGCATGACTACCTCAAAGAACTGCATGATGAGACGCTTAAAGGGCGCGACGTCATGACAGTAGGTGAGACATGGAGTGCGACGCCTGAATCAGCCAAGCTCTATTCCCATCCAGACCGCAATGAGCTGTCGATGGTCTTTCAGTTTGAACACATGATGCTGGACGAACAGCCTGGGAAAACGAAATGGGATTTAAAGCAGCTTGACTTGAAAGAATGGAAAGAGGTGCTCACTAAATGGCAGGTCGAATTAAAAGATGAGGGATGGAACAGCCTGTTTTTAAACAATCATGATACGCCAAGGGCCGTTTCACGCTTTGGCAATGACACTAAATACCGTGAGAAGAGCGCCAAGTGTCTGGCTATCGTTTCTCATATGATGAAAGGCACGCCTTATATTTTCCAAGGGGAAGAAATCGGCATGACGAACCGTACCGTCAAGTCAATTGATGAAGTGGATGATATTGAGAGCATCAACATGTATCACGAACGTCTGGAGGATGGCTATTCTGAGAAGGAACTTCTGCATGCGATTAATGTGAAAGGGAGAGACAATGCCCGCACACCGGTTCAGTGGAATGCTGAGGATCAGGCTGGATTCACCACCGGCACACCATGGTTACCCGTTCAGCCTAACTATAAAGAAGTTAACATTGAAGCAGCGCTGAATGAGCCTGAGTCGGTCTTTTATACCTATCAGCAATTGATTCAGCTTAGAAAAAACCACCCGTTAGTTGTCTGGGGGGATTTCGAACTGCTATTGGCCGATCATCCTTCGCTGTTTGTCTATAAACGCAGCTATGAAGGAGAAAACTGGCTGGTCTGTGGCAATATCAGTGACGAACCGGAACGTCTGGTACTGAACGAACTGTCACTTAAATCAAAAGTCCTGATATCAAATGCTAAACGTACAACGGTCACTTCTGACGGGTTAGTTTTATCACCTTACGAAGCCTTTGTCGTCAAGTTTTAAAGTTAGTTTAAGTTTTTAATTTAACAACAGTTACAACCTGATACCGGTAACATAAAAAAAACAATTGAAACATTTGTTAAAACCTTATATAGTTAAAATGTAATCACTTACAAAAGCTTTTTTTAAGCCCTGTCAAACAGAACGGTACCTTCTGGCTGATAGAGGCTGAAAAAAGAAGTGACACCAAATGGTTTCAAAAGTTAAAAAAATAGTAAAAAAAACAGGAGGAATAATACATGCTTAATTCAAAATTTTGGTATAAAGGATTGTTACTGCTTTCTACTGCTGGTTTATTAGCTGCTTGTGGAAATGGTGACAACGGAGACACAGATGATACAGGAGCAGATGAGGACACTACAGAAGAAACTGTAGACGAAAACGGTGAATCAGCTGAAGGTACTGACGAAGATGCACCGGAGAAACCGGAAGTACTTACTATGTGGGTTAACGATGAAGAAGCTCAACTTGATGCTTACGAAGAAATCACTCAGCGATTCACTGAAGAGTATGACATTGAAGTTGAGATCACACCATACGAAATGCTGGAACAGCTTGACGGCATGAGCCTGGATGGTCCTGCTGGTCAAGGTCCTGACTTATACTTCCAGCCACATGACCGTATGGGAGACATCTACCTCCAAGGTCTAGCTCTAGATCTTGATTTAACTGACGATCAATTAGACCGTTTAGGCGAATACAACGAAGAGGCTGTTCAGTCATTCAGTTATGAAGGCGAACAATATGGTATTCCGGCAGTTGTAGAAACGTATGCACTGTTTATCAATACAGATATCGTACCGGAAGCACCTGAAACAATGGATGAACTGATGGAAATCGCCCGTGAAGAAACAACTGGTGACCAGTATGGCTTCATGATGGATGCCGCTAACCTGTACTTCACATACCCATTCATTACAGCGGATGGCGGATACATCTTTGCACAAGATGAAGACGGAATCTACGACACTTCAGACATCGGTTTGAACACTCCTGAAGCTGTAGAATCAGTAGAAACTATCCAGTCATGGTTTGACGAAGGATTAATGCCTTCAGGTACAGACTTGGAAGTTGCCAACAGCCTGTTCCTTGACGGCAACGTCGGAATGATTGTTAACGGACCATGGGCAATCGCTGAATACCGTGAAGCTCTTGGAGACAGCCTGCTGGTTGCAGAACTGCCAACTCAAAACGGTGAGCCATTGAACTCATTCTCAGGAAACAAAGGTTGGTTAGTCAACTACTATACAGAAAATGACTACTGGGCAACTGAATTGGCACTATTCATTACCAACGAAGAAAGTTCAACAACTTACTTCGACATAGCCGGCGAACTGCCAGCTCATACAGCTGTAGAAATTGATGACGAATTCCTGGCGCCGATTTTTGCTCAGACTCAAAATGCACACCCAATGCCTAACATTCCTGAAATGTCTCAAGTTTGGGAACCAATGGGTGACGCTCTGAACTTCGTACAACAAGGTGAAGATGTACAGGAAGTATTAGACGAAGCTGTACAGCAAATCGAATCTGAAATTTCAATGATGGGTCAGTAAACTTAATATCATTGTAACGTCAAACTAATTTGAGGAGGAGATTGAGCGATTTGACACTCAATCTCCTTCTTCATATTAAAAATTACCTCGTACTATCTTTTTAATCATATATTCTTAAAATATGTGATTGCTTCACGCCTTATAGAAGGAGAGAAATTATGGCTGATAACAACAACCAAATTAAACCGTCTCACACTAGAACGGAAAATCTGGATCATAGCCCTAAAAAAGCTATGCTACTGTCGATTATTCCTGGTATGGGACAGATTTATAACAAAAGAAAACTAAAAGGATTGGCTATTTTCATACTATTTGCTGCTTTCGCAGTGGTTTCGCTTGAATTTATTGCTTCTGGCTTACAAGGCCTTGTTACCCTAGGTACAGAGGCACGTGTTGATGATTCACGTGTATTTCTGGTTGAAGGGATACTGGCATTAATTTTTGCTATTTTCTATGCTTCTCTTTATTGGATCAATATTCAGGATGCAAAAAATGAAGCACAGAAAATTAGAGACGGGTGGACCCCCGGTGGAGTCATTGAAAACTTTAAGAATTCCTGGGATACTGCTTTTCCCTATGTCCTAATAGGTCCTGGATTTTTACTGCTAATTTTTGTAGTTATTTTACCGCTTTTGTTTATGGGCTTTTTAGCCTTTACTAACTATAACTTGTATAACGCGCCACCTCGTAACCTGCTTCAGTGGGTAGGCTTTGAGAACTTCACTCGCTTACTTACTTTGGCAGAGTGGCGTCAGACATTCATCAGCGTATTGTCCTGGACATTAACATGGACATTCGTTGCAACTACTTTACAGATTGCTTTAGGGATGTTTTTGGCCGTTCTGACCAATGACAAACGACTCAAAGGGAAAAAGCTCATTCGTACTGTCCTGATTCTGCCATGGGCTGTTCCAGGATTCGTTACTATCATTATTTTCTCTGCGTTGTTCAATGATAACTTTGGGGCAATCAACCTTGATATCATACAGCCATTGTTTAACACAACTATACCGTGGATGACCAATGTCATGTGGAGTCGAATTGCGATCATTGCGATTCAAGTCTGGCTAGGTTTCCCCTATGTGTATGCACTGTTTTCCGGTGTACTTCAAGGGATTTCCGACGACTGGTATGAAGCTGCCGATATGGACGGTGCCTCACGCTGGCAGAAATTCAGAAACATCACGTTCCCGCATCTGATGTTTGCAACCGGACCGTTACTGTTGACTCAATACACGTTCAACTTCAATAACTTCAATATCATTTACTTGTTCAATGAAGGTGGACCAGCTGTACGTGGACAGAATGCCGGCGGTACCGATATTCTGATTTCATGGGTATTCAGTCTAACCTTTACCAATTCACAATTCAGTATGGCTGCTGCCATTTCACTGATTCTGGGAGTGATTGTCGCAACGTTTGCGTTCTTCCAGTTCAGACGATCACGTTCATTTAAAGAGGAGGGGACCATGTAATGACTAATTCTTCAGATAAAAAGGGTAAAAAACAAATGACCCGTAAACAGAAAAGTCGTTTTGAAGTAGGGCTCATTTACTTCATTCTAGCGATTATGTTCATTATTATTGCCTACCCACTCTTTTGGGCGTTCGCAATGTCCATGAACACAACAAGTAACTTATATAGTGCTTCACTTAATCCAGCTGACTGGTCGTTTGACAACTTTGTCTGGCTGTTTACACACCCGAGAAGTAACTACCTGATATGGTACCGAAACACATTATTTGTCTCGGTTATTGTATCATCTGTAACGACTCTGACGGTTAGCTTTGTGGCTTATGCCTTCTCGCGTTACCGATTTAAAGGACGCAAAAACGGCTTGTATGCTTTCCTGCTTCTGCAAATGTTCCCAGTATTAATGGCTATGGTTGCAATGTTTATCCTTTTAAATCTTGTTGGCTTACTGGATAATCTATGGGGACTAATCCTTATTTATATCGGTGGAGGAATTCCGATGAATGCCTTCCTGGTAAAAGGGTACTTTGACACCTTGCCAAGGTCTCTGGACGAATCAGCTAAAATGGATGGCGCCGGGCACTTCAGAATCTTTTTCCAGATTCTACTGCCATTGGCAAAGCCAATTTTATCTGTCGTGGCACTCTTTAATTTCATGGCTCCGTTCATGGACTTTATCCTGCCGCGTATCGTTTTAAGAAGTCCGGATAACTTTACACTGGCACTAGGTCTATATAACTTCGTTAATGCACAGTTCTCAAATAACTTCAGCCGGTTCGCTGCCGGTGCAGTATTGATTGCTGTTCCAATAGCGACAGTCTACCTGATTCTTCAGAAATACTTGATTTCTGGTCTGGCGTCAGGTGCAACAAAAGGTTAATAAGAATACGACTCTCCTTGCTGTTCAGTAGGGAGAGTATTTATGGAAACGTTGGAAGCGCTTAATACTAAAAAGGAGAGAATCCATGAAACAAAAATTTCAGACTTTATTTTCCGCATTTTTAGTTGCTTTATTAGTTATGCAGTCACTGGCTCAACTTTTCCCCGTTTTTCAAACGGTTAGAGCTGAAACAGAGCGGTCGCTGCGTGTGCATTTGGAAACAGACTCTATCGATAATGACTTATCTTTATGGATGTGGGGCGATGTCAGCACCCCATCTGATTCAGTAGCCGATTGGCCGAATGGGTCGCCGTTTGTCGAAGAGAACCAGACGGACTTTGGTTACTATCAGGATGTTCAGATTACAGAGGATGCTGAAGAGATTGGATTAAGTCCCGTTTTTTCTGATGGGTCTAAATTTATTGAAGATGATATTGAAATAGAGTTATTCTCAGAAGTTGAAGAAGTATGGGTAAGAGCGGATGGTTCAGTGTATTACTATGAGCCAATCGATTTTGATTCACCAACTATTCGAATTCATTACTATGATGAAGAAGCGAATTATTCAGATTACGGCGTTTGGTACTGGGGCGCAGCTCCAAACCTTCCTCAAGAATGGCCAACAGACGCTGTACGTTTTTCATCAGAGCAGTTAGGACCATACGGTGCTTACGTCGATATTCCTGTTAATGAAGGTGCTGAAGGTTTCTCATTTTTAGTTCTTAATGTTGAGACGGAAGAGCAGACAGGGGACCTTGTTTTTGAAGACCTTGCCAATCACCAGCAGATCTTCCTGAAAGCTGGCGTTGAAGAAATCTTCACCAATCCGTTTTATAGAGCAGATGCAGTAGAAGAAGGGCCGGATGAAACAGAGGGAGAAGGAGACATTTCTCTTGCAGCTTCTGTTAATCGTTCCTTTGATTACAATGAACATGGTATTTTAGATGTTGACATTGAAAACAACTCGGATCTGGCAATCGACCGCATTAGAGCGGACGTGTCAGCCATTGGTGGACCGTCTGACTTGGTTATTTCCCCGGAATTGAACCGTGTCACATTGTCTGCTGACCATACTGTTGCGCCCGGTACTTACCCAATTACAGTTTTTGTCTGGGATGAAAACAATGGACGCTACACTACTGAAACTGAAGTAACTATTGAAGCACGAAATAAAGCTGAAGGTGAACGCGACTGGGATGAAGAAATTATATATTTCATGCTGACAGACCGTTTTGCTGACGGAGATCCGGCGAACAACGACCCGTACAGCTTGAACTATGAAAATGCCGACAACCCTCGTGGAACGTATCAGGGTGGAGACTTTAAAGGTGTCACAGAAAACCTGGATTACTTGGATGAGTTAGGTGTTTCAACTATCTGGATTACTCCGATTGTTGAAAATGTAGCGTATGATGTATCGTACGCAGACCCGGATAACGGCAGCTACTATGGTTACCATGGCTACTGGGCTAAAGATTTTGAAGAGTTAAATCCACATTTAGGAACACTTGCAGAATTTCACGAACTGATTGACCGTGCTGCGGAACGAGACATCAGTATCATGGTAGACGTGGTATTGAATCACCCAGGCTACGGAATGCATCCAAATGATGGTGTAGAGAATCCGCCGGCAGGCTACCCGACCGACGAAGACCGTGCCCGTTTTGACGGCATGATCAGAGAAACAGGTGGCAGCAATGATTTGACAATGGAACTGGCTGGCTTGCCTGACTTCATTACAGAAGACCACGCAGTGAGAGAACAGCTGGTGGAGTGGCAGGCTGACTGGATTACTAAGTCAACCACCCCTAATGGAAATGCCATTTCAAGTTATCGTGTCGATACAGTGAAGCACGTTGACGATACAACATGGCAGCACTTCAAAAATGAACTAGTTGAAAGAGACCCTGCATTCAAAATGATTGGGGAATCTTGGGGTGCTAACTACAGAAATGACCATGGTTACTTGAATACCGGAACAATGGACAGCTTGCTGGACTTTTCATTCAAAGACTATGCAAGAAACTTTGTTAGAGGAAATCTGACTGCTGCAAATGATACTTTGATTGAGCGAAACAATGCATTAACTAGTGATGCAACACTCGGCCAATTTTTAGGCAGTCACGACGAAGCCGGGTTCCTGTATGCACTTGGCGGCGACGAAGGTCAGCTGAAACTGGCTGCATCTCTACAAATGACAGCAAAAGGTCAGCCGGTCATTTATTACGGTGAAGAACTGGGTCAATCCGGACCGGATAACTGGCCTGTGTATGACAACCGTTATGACTTTGGCTGGGATATGATGGAAGGCAATGACATTCTGGACCATTACCAGAGAGTGATTGGTTTCAGAAATGACTTCAGTCAACTTCTTTCAAGAGGAACACGTTCTGAGTTTCTGACTTCAGATGACCAGGACTGGATTATGGTTGAACGTGCATTGAATGACGAATCAGTCTACATGGCATTCAACGTATCTGAAGAAGAACAGACAATTTCTGTTGAAGTAACAAACGAAGATGTTGTTGTAATGGACCACTATTCAAACGCAGAATACTCAGCTGTTGCTGCTGACGACAGTCATGTTCTGACATTCACTGTTCCAGCAATGGAAGATGGCGGAACTGCACTGCTTTCAGTAGAAAATGGTGCGTTTGTTGCTGAAGAAGTGGAAACACCTGAGGAACCGGATGAACCGGTAGAAGAAACTGACATCGAAGAAGGTTTCTTTCGCCTCCATTTTGCGGCGCTTCCGTCAGATGATCGCGAAAATCTGGGACTTTGGATCTGGGGTGATGTAAAATCACCATCCGAAAACTGGCCAACAGGTGCATTATCATTCAGTAATGCTGTAGAAACAGAATACGGCTATTATTTGGATGTTGAATTGGCAGATAACCCAGAAAAAATTGGCTTTTTGTTTAATACACGATCCGGAGCAAATTTATCAGATGACTACGAAATTCGTCTGATTGCTCCAGAAATGAATCAGGCATGGATGGATGAAGAGTACGCTATTTATCCGTATGAACCATTATTTGAAGAAGATATGATACGTATAAATTATAGAAGAGACAATGCCGACTACGATAACTGGGGACTATGGACTTGGGGAGACGTAATAGAAGAAACTTCTAACTGGCCAGATGGTGCTCATGACAGTGATGGAATCGGACAGTATGGTACATTCTTTAATCTGGATTTACTTCCAGATGCCGATGAAATCGGATTTTTGTTCCTTGATAAGGCAGGCAGTGATCAGACCACTGATTACGAGTTCTCAGGTGTATCTGAACACAGTCAACTATTTATACGCGAAGGAGACGATACTGTTTATACCAACCCTTATTATGCCAGCGAAACAGGCATGACTAGAGCAGAGTTGATTTCCGAAACTCAAATAGAAGTGTTCTTCCATTCAACAGAAGGACTGACTGAAGACACTATACAAGAGTTAATTGAAGTGACAGATTCAGAAGGAAACCCTGTAGAGTTTACAACGGCAATCGATCACGAACGCAATGTTGTTATTTTAGAAGGTGATTTTTCAATCGAAAACGGTCCGTTCGCGATTCTATTCAATGAAACACAGGTTGAAGCACGTATGGGATGGCGCCTGAAAGATGCCCTTTATGCATATGATGGTGATTTAGGACTAGATTTACATCAAGACGGTACAGCTGACCTGAAATTATGGTCTCCAAGTGCAGATGCTGTTCGCGTTATTCTGTATGATAAAATTGACCAGAAAACAGTTGTTAGAGATGACATTGAAATGGAAGCAAAAGATTCCGGTGTCTGGGACATTACATTGAACGAAGATACAACTGGCTTAAGCGATGTGACTGGCTACTTCTATCACTTCGAAATTGAACGTGATGGCGAAACGGTCCTTGCTTTAGACCCTTACGCCCGTTCAATGGCAGCCTGGGACAGTAGTGATCCGGATAACTATATCGGAAAAGCGGCAATAGTGAATCCGAGCCATATCGGACCGGAACTGGATTATGCAGAAATAGACGGTTACGAAAAACGTGAAGATGCGATTATTTATGAAATTCACGTCAGAGACTTTACATCAGATCCTTCTATTGAAGATGAGCTTGAAAGTCAATTCGGAACATTTAGTGCCTTTGTTGAAAAATTGGACTACATTGAAAGTCTGGGTGTAACTCACATACAGATGCTTCCGGTCATGAGCTACTTCTTCGCTAATGAGTTTGAGAATGACGAAAGAATGATGCACTATTCATCAACCAATACAAATTACAACTGGGGTTATGACCCGCACAGTTACTTCTCATTAACCGGCATGTATTCAGAAAATCCTGAAGACCCGGCTAAGCGTATTGAAGAATTCAAGAATCTTATTGACGAAATCCACGACCGTGGCATGGGTGTTATTTTAGATGTTGTATACAACCATACAGCTAGAGTACACATCTTTGAAGATCTTGAGCCAAATTACTACCACTTCATGGATGCAGACGGCACGTCACGTACAAGCTTTGGTGGCGGACGTCTGGGAACCACTCATGAAATGGCACGCCGTATACTAGTTGATTCCATCACTTACTGGGTTGAAGAGTACAAAGTAGACGGCTTCCGCTTCGACATGATGGGTGACCATGATGCTGAAAGTATTCAGATTGCTTTCGACGAAGCGAAAGAACTGAATCCAAACATTTTAATGATTGGTGAAGGCTGGCGTACATTTGTAGGCGATGAAGGGTATGAAGATGTCATGCCTGCGGATCAGGACTGGATGCAGCATACTGAAGCAGTCGGTTCATTCTCAGATGACTTCAGAAATGAACTGAAATCAGGCTTTGGCAGCGAAGGTGAGCCTCGCTTTATTACTGGCGGAGCACGTTCCATTCAGCAGATTTACGACAACTTAACTGCAAATCCGCATAACTTCACAGCAACAAACCCTGGTGATGTGGTTCCTTATATTGCGGCACATGACAACTTGACCCTTCATGATGTCATTGCTCAAAGTATTCAAAAGGATCCTGAGTACCACCAGGAAGAAATTCACCAGCGTATTCGCTTAGGAAACTTGATGGTACTGACAGCACAAGGAACACCGTTCATCCATGCTGGCCAGGAATTCGGACGCACCAAGCAGTTCCGTGATCCGGAATTCATTGAACCAGTCGCGAATGATTTAGTTCCATATAAGTCAACCTTTATGACAAACGCGGATGGCACACCATTTAAGTATCCGTACTTTATTCATGATTCCTATGATTCAACGGATGCAATTAATCTGTTTGACTGGAATAAAGCGACAAATGTAGATGAGTATCCAATCAACACAACAACGCAGAGCTTTACAACAGGAATGATTGAACTGCGCAGAAGCACGGATGCCTTCCGCAAGGGAACGATGGAAGAGATAGACGAAATGGTCTCTCTGGTAGAGGTACCGGAAATTGAGTCTAATGACCTGGCAATTGTTTACCGAGCAGAAGATTCCAACGGAGATATCTATTATGTCTTAGTTAATGCAGATAATACCGAGCGTACACTGACATTGGATACTGACCTGACAGAAGGCTATGTGTTGGTAGATGGGGAATCTGCTGGAACACGTGCTATCAGTGAACCTGAAGGCGTTGAGGTTTCAGAAACAGCTGTCACATTGGCACCTTTGACAGCTTCAGTTGTTGTCCTGACAGACAGGGACATGACTGAAGTTCCAGATGACGGTCAGGATGAAGAAACTCACCCTAGAGATAACGCTCCCGGACGTCAGGAAGGCCACCCAAGAGATAATGCTCCTGGACGTCAGGAAGGCCACCCAAGAGATAATGCTCCTGGACGTCAGGAAGGACATCCAAGAGATAATGCTCCTGGACGTCAGGAAGGACATCCAAGAGATAATGCACCAGGTAGAAACAAATCAAATAGGTAAAATGTGACTAGAATTGTCTAGTTAACCTAATGCTCTATAATTAATCGGCACTCCCCTGTATGGTGTTTTTGACGCCAGAGGAGAGTGCCTTTTAATTCTTCGTTTACTGTATACTGTTAAATATAGAAATTTTATATTAAAACAGAAATTAGCCAATTGCATGATAAGGAGAGGATCGTATTAATACTAAAGCCGAAAGAGTGATTTCAAGTGCCATATTGAAATCGGAAGAACAAATCGATTTGTTTTTTGAAACAGAAGAAATTACGGAAACTATTGTCGTAGAAGATAAGAACGGCAATAAAGTTTCAGTAGAATCAGTGACTGGAGACGAAGATAACAACCGCCTTCAATTGACCGGAAACTTTGTAGTGGAAAAAGCACCCTATACTGTTCAGTACAGCAATGAAAGAGTTCAGTCTATTTTGAGCTGGCAGTTGAAAGACAAGCTGTACACCTATGAAGGAGAACTGGGAGCGAAGCTTCATGCAGACGGCACTGCAGATGTTAAAGTGTGGTCGCCGAGTGCAGACTCTGTTTCTGTCCGCTTGTATGATAAAGCAGACCAGAACTGTGTAGTTGCCGAAGCGATTGAAATGAAACTTCTGGAAAAAGGAGTCTGGCATGTAACGCTGGATGAAAAGACGACTGGTCTGTCAGATGTAACCGGCTATTTTTATCATTTCGTTATTTCGCGCGAAGGGGAAACTGTTTTAGCCTTGGACCCTTATGCGAAATCACTGGCCGCCTGGGACCATACAAATCCGGAAAACAAAGTGGCAAAAGCTGCCTTGGTTGATTTGGAAAAAATTGGACCTGAACTGGACTATGCCGAGATTGAAGGCTTTGAAAAGCGTGAGGATGCGGTGATTTATGAAGTCCATGTCAGAGACTTTACCTCCGACCCTTCTATTTCCGGTGACTTGACGCATCAGTTCGGGACCTTCAAGGCTTTCATTGACAAGCTGGACTATATCAAGAGTCTAGGTGTCACTCACATTCAGCTCTTACCTGTGATGAGTTATTACGTCATTAATGAATTCAAGAATCAGGAACGCCTGCTTCACTATGCTTCAAATGACTCCAACTATAATTGGGGCTATGACCCTCAGAGTTATTTTGCATTGACGGGGATGTATTCAGAAAATCCAACTGACCCGGCTAAGCGCATTGAAGAATTCAAGCAGCTAATTAAGGCTATTCACGACCGAGGTATGGGCGTCACTTTGGATGTTGTCTATAATCATACAAACAAGACGCATATTTTCGAAGACCTCGAACCGAACTACTATCATTTTATGGACAAAGACGGAACAGCAAGAGAAAGCTTCGGCGGCGGACGGCTGGGGACCACTCATAAAATGGCACGCCGCATACTCGTTGATTCCATTGTTCACTGGGTGAAAGAGTACAAAGTGGATGGTTTCCGTTTTGATATGATGGGTGACCATGATGCAGAATCGATCCAACTGGCCTATGATGCGGCTAGAGAATTGAATCCGGCTGTTTTAATGATTGGTGAGGGCTGGCGCACATACGCTGGGGATGAAGAAGTCATGGCTGCTGATCAGGATTGGATGCAGCATACTGATGGTGTCGGCTCCTTTTCCGATGATTTCCGTAATGAGCTGAAGTCCGGCTTCATGAACGAAGGCGAGCCGAGTTTTCTAACTGGAGGCGTGCGTTCCATTCAACGCTTGTTCGACAATCTGACGGCCAATCCGCATAACTTCACGGCGACAAATCCAGGAGATGTGGTGCCTTATATCGAAGCCCACGATAATTTACCTTTACATGATGTCATTGCCATCGCACTCAAAAAAGATCCGGAGTTTAACCAGGAAGAGATTCATAAACGCATTCGACTTGGGAACCTGCTGGTACTGACTGCTCAAGGCACAGCCTTTTTACATGCAGGCCAGGAGTATGGGCGCACAAAGCAGTTCAGAAGTGATGACTTCAAGGAAAAGGTACCGGAAGAAGAGACGCCTGACCGTTCAATTTTTGTGACCGATAATGACGGCGAGCCCTTTACCTATCCTTACTTTATTGATGATTCGGTGTACGCAACGGATGCGGTCAATAAATTCGACTGGCAAAAAGTAACGGATAAGGAGGCTTATCCATTCAGTACGCTGACTCAAAGCTATACGAAAGGGTTAATCGAACTCAGACGCCAGACAGATGCTTTCAGGAAAGGCACGCTGGAAGAAATTAGAAAAAATGTCTTGCTTCTTGATGCACCAGAAATTGAGGAAGAAGACCTGGTTATTGCATTCAAGGCAGATGATTCAAATGGCGACAGTTACTATGTCTTTGTCAATGCCGACGAAAATGAACGCACACTGACTATTGAGTCGGACCTGTCTGGAGCTGAAGTTCTGGCTGATGCAGAAAATGCCGGGACTCAGCGTATTACTCAGCCAGCTGGTTTGTCTGTATCGGATAAGGCAGTGACGTTAGCTCCTTTAACTGCAGCAATTTTAGTGATGAAACACAAGTAATCGATACGCTGAGGTGAGAAAGTATGGAGATTTTGAGAGGAGGTTCCTGCCTAGTGACGCAGGAACTTTTTCCTTTTAACCATACTAAGTATAATGAAACGGCTTGGTACAAAATAATGTTTTATACACGTGGTGTGCGCTATACTATAAATAACGATAGTAATCAGAAACAAGATGTCACTGACTAAGACAGGGAGTGGGTTATTATGAAAAGTAGATGGTGGAAAGAGGCAATTGCTTATCAGATTTATCCGCGCAGTTTCTACGATTCCAACGGTGATGGCATAGGTGACTTGCAGGGAATTATCCAAAAGCTTGATTATCTGAAGGAATTCGGCATAGACGTCTTATGGGTGAACCCGATTTACCAGTCTCCTAATGATGATAATGGCTATGATATCAGTGATTATTATGCCATTATGGATGAATTTGGCAGCATGGCAGACTTTGAGGAGCTGCTTGACGAAGTACATAATCGAGGAATGAAAATTATCCTGGATTTGGTTGTCAATCATACATCAGATGAGCACGAATGGTTTATGCAGTCCCGC
Organism: Alkalibacterium psychrotolerans; assembly: GCF_054784355.1. Lineage (NCBI taxonomy): Bacteria > Bacillati > Bacillota > Bacilli > Lactobacillales > Carnobacteriaceae > Alkalibacterium > Alkalibacterium psychrotolerans. Next base: position 45,053 of record NZ_BAAGPH010000015.1, read on the forward strand.
TCCTCAAAAGACAGTCCCTACCGTGATTATTATATCTGGCACCCGGGGAAGCCTGATGGTTCAGCACCCAATAACTGGGAATCCTTTTTCGGTGGTTCGGTATGGCAGTACGATGAACCGACGGAAGAATACTATATGCATATCTTTTCAAAAAAGCAGCCCGATTTGAACTGGGAAAATCCTGAAGTGCGAGACAAGCTGTATGAGATGGTGAACTGGTGGCTGGATAAAGGCATTGACGGCTTTCGAGTCGATGCCATCACGCATATTAAAAAAAGAGACGGGTTTCCGGATTTGCCGAATCCAAAAAACAGAAAATTTGTCCAGTCAAACGCAGGCCACGCTAATCAGCCGGGTATTGATGTGTTCTTGTCTGAGTTTGTGGAGCGAACGGTCAAGAACTATGACGTCATGACTGTTGGAGAGGCCGGCGGAGCCACATTTGAAAATGCCAGACACTGGGTGGACCAGGAGAACGGCTATTTTGATATGATCTTTCAGTTTGAGCACCTTGGACTATGGAAAGCCGATGACGGCAGCCTGGACATTGATGCCTTAAGAACAGCCATGTCGAAATGGCAGACTGGTCTGGAAGGGAAAGGGTGGAACGCCCTCTTTTTGGAAAATCACGATCAGCCGAGAAGCGTCTCAACCTGGGGCAATGACAAGGACTTAAGAAAAACTTCAGCCAAGGCACTGGCAACATTCTACTTCTTGATGCAGGGGACACCGTTTATTTATCAAGGTCAGGAAATCGGCATGACAAATGTCCGTTTTGACTCCATTGAAGAGTACAGCGACAGCGGCATTGTCAGTTTATATGAGTATGAAACCGGAAACGGGAGGACTCACGATGAAATGATGAAGTATATCTGGAAAAACGGGCGTGACAATTCACGCACACCGATGCAGTGGTCCAGTGAGCCTCAAGCTGGCTTTACGACAGGAATACCTTGGTTTGGTGTGAATCCGAATTACCCGGATATTAATGTGGAAGAATCGGTAAATAATCCTGATTCAATTTATCATTACTATAAAAAGCTGATTGAACTGAGAAAAGACTTACCTGCTTTAATCTATGGCAAGTATGAACTCATTGCAAAAGAACATTCTCAGGTTTATGCTTATTTACGTAAATACAAAGAAGAATGTTATGCAGTCATCGTCAACTTGTTTGATGAAGAAACTGATTTCTATCTGGAAGACGGGATGACATGCGAAAACCTGCTTATAGCTAATTATTCGGTAACAGATGAACGGGATATACTGATGCATCTACGCCCATATGAAGCACGCGTTTATAAAGTAACGACATAAGTAGTTTAACTATTCCGGAATAGGAAAGGTTCCCGTTATCGCGGGAACTTTTTTTATTTTAAAGTCTTTTATAGAAGTCAGAGGCGTTTGTAAACATTATATGCTGCAGACAATGATTAAAGGAGAGGTAATCGTCTATCACAAACTTAAAATAATATACGAGATTGTTTTTTTACAGAAAGAGTCACTCTTTGAAGCTGGCCTGCCATTTCTTAGTTATTGACTAGAGCCGGTGCTGCGAACGTTCATGTGTTTTTCATTTAAGAAAACTGATACCGATAACAGTTTTAAAACAGTTGAATCGGCAGCGGTTACACTATACTATTAACTCTGTTGTCATAAATAATATGACAAAGCAGACAATAATATGGAGTGACGACTATACATGGAAAAACAATGGTGGAAAAAAGCGGTAGCTTATCAGATTTACCCGCGCAGTTTTTATGATTCAAATGGAGACGGAATTGGTGACCTGCAGGGCATTATTCAAAAGCTGGATTATCTGAAAGAGTTGGGAATCGGTGTCATTTGGGTCAGTCCTGTTTATGATTCTCCTAATGATGATAACGGTTACGATATTAGTGATTACCATGGCATCATGCAGGAATTCGGGACAATGGCCGATTTTGATGAACTGATGAAAGAAGTACATAAGCGAGGCATGCGCATCATCATGGATCTGGTTATCAACCACACGTCTGATGAGCATGAATGGTTTATAGAATCCCGCTCGTCAAAAGATAATCCGTATCGTGACTTTTATATCTGGCATCCAGCGAAACCGGACGGGACTAAAATCAATAACTGGGAGTCTATTTTCGGTGGATCGGTTTGGGAATATGATGAACAGACGAATGAATACTACATGCATGTCTTTTCAAAAAAACAGCCGGATTTGAACTGGGAAAACCCTAAAGTGCGTGAACATTTGTATGAAATGGTCAACTGGTGGCTGGACAAAGGCATAGATGGCTTCAGAATCGATGCCATTTCTCACATCAAGAAAAAGAACGGCTTTCCGAATATGCCGAACCCGCTGAACAAAGAAGTGGTGCCGTCTTTTGACGGACACATGAATCAGCCGGGCATCGATTTGTTCTTATCCGAATTTGCTGAACAGACTATCCGCAACTATGATGTAATGACGGTCGGGGAAGCAAATGGCGTAAAAATCAAAGACGCTGACCGCTGGGTTGGCGAAGAGAATGGTTACTTCAATATGATTTTCCAGTTTGAGCACCTTGGCCTGTGGGGAGCAAACGGAGATGGACTGGACCTCAAGGAGCTGAAAGACGTGATGACCCGCTGGCAGAAAGGGCTCGATGGCCGCGGCTGGAACGCCCTCTTTATTGAAAATCACGATTTAGCCCGAAGTGTGTCAACGTGGGGAAATGACGGGGACTTAAGAAAAACATCCGGTAAAGCACTGGCGACCTTTTATTTCTTTATGCAGGGGACACCTTTTATTTATCAGGGTCAGGAGATCGGTATGACAAATGTGCAGTTTGATTCGATTCATGACTACGATGATATCGGGATGATTAACCTCTATCATAATGAAACGCAAAACGGTACTACGCACGACGAAATGATGGCTTACATCTGGAAAAACGGTCGGGATAATTCCCGGACACCGATGCAGTGGTCGAATGCACCGGAGGCGGGCTTCACAACGGGCACGCCTTGGTTTGGTGTCAATCCGAATTATCCGGATATCAATGTCGAGCAGGCACTTAACGATCCTGATTCACTGTACTACTATTACAAAAAAATGATTCAGATGAGACAGACAACACCGGCGCTGATTTACGGTCACTATGAACTGATTGCCAAAGAGCATGAACAGGTCTATGCCTATTTGAGAGCCTATGAAGGCGTGGAGTATGTCATTATTGTCAACCTGTTTAATCAGAAGACGGTTATCAATCTGGAAGAAGAACTTGAGTTAGGTGAACTGAAATTATCCAATTACACAGTAACGGATGAATTGAATGCGCATATGGAGCTGAGACCGTATGAAGCACGGGTTTATAAAGTGGCTAAGCAGAAAGTATGGCACGATCCAAACTATTACACTTTGTCATAGAGGAGCAGACAGATGAATAAAATGGCAATCGGAATTGATTTAGGCGGCACTACAATTAAATACGCATTTGTGACTGACCAGGGAGAATGTGTTGCCCAGTGGTCGACACAAACACCGACTCATGAGGGTGGGAGACACATTGTTCCGAAAATCTCCGCATCGATAAAAAAACAGATGAGAGAAATGGGGTTCACCTCATCTGATTTTACAGGTATTGGAATGGGCTCGCCCGGGGCAGTCAACCGCAAAGAAGGCACCGTGACGGGAGCGTACAACCTGAACTGGAGCGAGACTGTACTGATTAAAGAACAGATTGAACAGTCTTTAGACCTTCCCTTTTTTATTGATAATGATGCCAATGTTGCTGCCCTGGGAGAACAGTGGATGGGTGCTGCCAAAGACGAACCCAATGTCGTTTTTGTTACTCTGGGAACAGGGGTCGGAGGCGGAGTGATCGTTAACGGCCAGCTTGTCCACGGGGCAAAGGATACAGCTGGTGAAATCGGACACTTAAAGGTGGAAGAAGATGGCTTTGCCTGCACATGCGGCCGAAACGGCTGTCTGGAAACGGTGGCAAGTGCGACAGGAATTGTCTCTCTTGCAAAACAGGAAGCGAAACATTACGTCGAGACGTCTCCGCTGGCTCAGGGGATTACCCATGGCCAGACGATTACAGCCAAATTTGTCTTTGACAATATCAAACTGAACGATCCTTTGGCAGAAGCCGTGCTGAACAGGGTCGGTAAGTATCTGGGGACAGCCTGTGCGAATATTGCGAATATCTTAAACCCGTCTACGATAGTCATTGGCGGCGGTGTATCCAGAGCGGGAGACTTGCTTCTCCGCTTTATCCGCCCTCATTTTGAACAGACCGCTTTTCCGACGATTGCAGAAGACACCGCTATTCGTATTGCTTCGCTGGAAAATACAGCAGGCGTGCTCGGAGCCGCTTCACTTGTCTTTAAGAAGGCGTCGGATAGACTAGACGCATAACCTGAGGAAAGCGAACACAAAACAGATGATACTTAGAAGAGGAGAATAAATAATGAAAAAGATAATGAATTTTGAGTTCTGGCAGAAGTTCGGAAAGGCATTGATGGGTGTGATTGCCGTTATGCCGGCAGCCGGTCTGATGATCAGTATCGGTGGGTCCATTCCACTGATTAATCCGGATCTGGAAGCCCTGGTAGCCTTTGGCAGCGTGATTGAAAATATTGGTTGGGCAATTATCGGCAACCTCCACATATTATTTGCTCTAGCTATTGGTGGAAGCTGGGCTAAAGACAAGGCTGGTGGAGCGTTTGCCGCCGGTATCGGCTTTGTTCTGATCAATCGAATCACTGGAGCCATTTTTGGTGTAACAGGGGATATGCTGGCAGATGAATCAGCAGTCACGCAAACATTATTGGGAACGGAAATACCAGTCGATGGCTATTTCATTTCGGTACTGGAAGCCCCTGCTTTAAATATGGGGGTTTTTGTCGGAATTATTGCCGGCTTTATGGGCGCCATGGCCTTCAACAAATACTATAATTTCAGAAAACTGCCGGACGCCCTCTCGTTCTTTAACGGGAAGCGCTTTGTTCCTTTTGTTGTGATTTTATGGTCGCTTATAGCAGCTGTCGTCCTGTCCTTTGTGTGGCCAGTGATACAGTCTGGAATTAACAGCTTCGGTGTCTGGATTGCGGAATCTCAAGATACAGCACCCATTCTTGCGCCTTTCCTGTTTGGAACGCTTGAACGACTGCTCTTGCCGTTTGGCCTGCACCACATGCTGACAATCCCAATCAATTACACGCCTCTAGGAGGAACCTATCAGGTGTTGAGTGGGGCTCAAGAAGGCGCACTCGTCTTTGGACAGGATCCCTTATGGCTGGCATGGGCACGTGATTTAGTGAATCTGGATTCTGCCGGAGATACGGCTACCTACCAGTATGCACTGGAAAACTTTATTCCTGCCCGTTTCAAAGTGGGTCAGATGATTGGTTCATCGGGTATACTGATGGGACTGGCGTATGCCATGTACAAAAATGTTGATCAGGATAAGCGTAAACAGTACAAATCAATGTACTTTTCTGCCGGACTGGCTGTGTTTCTAACAGGTGTAACGGAGCCGCTGGAATTCATGTTCATGTTTGCTGCGATGCCACTATACGGAATCTATGCCCTTATTCAGGGAGCCGCCTTTGCAATGGCAGATATCGTTAACTTGAGAATCCATGCTTTTGGTAATATTGAACTGCTGACGCGTACGCCGTTAGCTCTTCGTGCAGGACTGGGCTGGGATTTGCTTAACTTCTTGTGGGTAACGGTACTCTTTGCAGTTGGAACTTATTTCCTGGCAGACTTTCTTATTAGAAAGTTCAACTATGCCACACCGGGACGAAAAGGCAATTATGAAGGCGATGCAAATGGCGCTGATACAAGCGCACCTGTAGATGCCTCCCAGCAAGTGTATGATATTATTCATTTATTAGGTGGAAAAAATAATATTGAAGATGTCGATGCCTGCATGACCCGTCTGCGTATTTCAGTTAAAGATACAGACAAAGTTGGAAGCGAAGCGCACTGGAAAAAAGCAGGAGCGATGGGTCTCGTCCATAAAAATACAGGTGTTCAGGCTATTTACGGACCGAAAGCGGATGTCCTGAAGTCAGATATTTTAGATGTTCTCGAATCAGGTGCGGACGTTCCGGCTTCAAGCATTGACAAGGATGCTGAAGTTGAAACAAATGACGAATCAGGCACACAAGGGACTGCAAAAACTACTCAGGCAGACTCTGTTCAGGTCGTTTCGGTTGCTGAAGGTAACGTTCAACCGATTACCGAAGCACCGGATGAAGTGTTCTCTCAGAAAATGATGGGTGACGGGTATGTGATTACACCGGAGGAAGACACGGTAGTTTCTCCTGTTTCCGGAACCATTACATCCATTTTCCCAACAAAACACGCAGTAGGGATTGAAACAGAAGAAGGCATTGAAGTGCTTGTGCATATGGGGATTGACACAGTTGAACTCAAAGGACAGGGCTTTGAAGTGTTTGTATCAGAAGGACAGACAGTAGCAGGTGGAGACAAGCTGGCTGCAATGGACCGCAAAGCTGTAAAAGAAGCTGGTAAACAAACAGCGATACTGGTAGTCTTCACCAATCTGTCAGACGCTCAGTCATTCGCCTTAGATGGTGATGGCACGCGCAAATCAGCAGACGTTATTGGAACAGTTAAGTAAAAAGGAGAGCAAATAATGAAGGTATTAACACTGAACACTCATGCTTGGATGGAAGAACATCCGGAAGGAAAATTGGAACAGTTGGCAGACAGTCTGGCTGAACAAGACTACGCAGTTATTGCGCTGCAGGAAGTCAACCAGTCAATGGATGCTGAGCCAGTCAGTGACGATGCCTTTATTTCTCCGGAAGAAACTCATTTTCCTGTAAGCATCAAAAAGGATAACTTTGCTTATCAGTTGGTTAAAAAGCTTCAGGAACGTGGCTCGAACTATTATTGGAGCTGGTCGGCAAGTCATATTGGCTACAGTAAGTATGATGAAGGGGTAGCGATTTTAGCTAAGACCCCCTTTAAAGCAGACAGTTATCTGGTTTCAGATGTAGCTGATTACGCCAACCACCTGACTCGAAAAGTTCTGAAAGCGTCAATTTCTCATTCTGGAAAAGAATGGAAGGTGTTTTCGGTTCATTATTCCTGGTGGACAGATGATGAAGGAAACCGACTTTTTCAGACTGAATGGAAGCGCACCTTGGATATAATTGGTAAAAACGAACAAAATAATCTTTTAGTCATGGGTGATTTCAATAATGATCCCGCTTCTCTTGGAGAAGGCTACGAACTAGTCCAGCAGACAGCGCCGTATTTATCGGATGCCTTTACAATCGCTGATTTTACGGTTGGAGAAGCAACGGTGATGCACGAAATCGACGGCTGGAAAGGCCATACAGATGATAAACGTATCGACTTTATCTTTGTAGGTGAAGACATCTCCGTTAAGCAGTATCGAGTCGTTTTTGATGGAAAAAATGAACCGGTCGTCAGTGATCACTTCGGTGTTGAAGCGCACCTGAAAATTAAAACTTACTAAAAGTTAGGATATAGCGTGACAAATAAATTAAAGCATGCTATATTAAATACTGGTCGTAATTAGCGGCCAGTATTTTTTAATGCTAATAAAGTTATAAATGTATGGAAAAGGGGAACATTCATGAAAAAAGGGTTATTTTTCACAAGTATAGTATCTTTAAGCGGGCTGCTTTTGGCTTGCGGAACGGATACCGCTACTGAAACGGAAACAGCAGACGACCAAGCTGAAGAGACTGTAGAAGAAGATGCTCAGCAAGAAACATCATGGGCAGATGTCGAAGAAGAAGGTGTGCTGACTGTTGGAACGTCTGGAACTTATGCACCCATTACATTCTTTGATGAAAATAATGAACTGACAGGATTTGAAGTAGAACTGGTCAGAGAAATTGGAGAAAAACTGGGCCTTGAAGTTGAATTTGAAACAATGGACTTTGACGGGATTTTGCCGTCTCTCAGAAACGGACAGATTGATGTTGCTGCTCATGACTTTGCCATTACTGAAGAGCGACTGGAAACGTTCGATTTTGTCGATCCGCATAAGTTCTCCTATGGTTCTATCATTGTGAGAGAAGAAGATCAGGACCGTTTTGAATCAGCATATGAACTGGAAGGCGTTGATGTTGCTGTTGGATCACTGACCAGTAACTATGCAATCTTTGCTGATAACATCGGGGCAAATGGAACGGCTTATGATGGTGGAGTAGAAGCCATTTTAAGAGACGTGATTAACGGCAATCAGGATGCGTATTTAAATGATTACCTCGTACTGATTAATACGTTGAATGAATTTGGTGATGACCGTCTGGCAATTGCGGAAGATGTTAAATTCCATGCTACAGAAAGTGCCATGGCTGTACTGAAAGGAAATGAGACCCTTCGCGACCGATTGAGTGAAGCTTTAGCTGAACTGAATGAAGAAGGTGTCGTTGCGGAACTGTCCGTTGAATTCTTAGGAGCCGATGTTACAGAGCCCGTTGATGAGTCAGAAATTGTCAGCCTTGACGGTGAATAAATAGTAAACTTGAAACATACAGGAAGTGCTTTTTCTTGTATGTTTTCTTAATTAAAGCAAGAGAAAGGACAACCTCATGTTTGATGCAATTAGAGATATAAGGTGGGAGTATCTGTTTGACTTTGAACTCGCAGTCGACTCCCTGCCATTTTTACTGCAAGGTCTGCAGAATACGATGATTATTTCCGTCTTCAGCATGTTCTTCGCCCTCATACTGGGTATCGTCATCGGGATTGCCCGTATGTCCAAGTACGCCGTATTTCATCTGCCGGCCCGTCTGTATATTTCCTTTATGCGGGGGACACCTTTACTGGTTTTTGTCTTTATTCTATACTATGGCCTGCCGGTTATCGGAGTGGAGTTTACGAACGCATTGGTTGCTGCAATTGTCGGAGTCAGTTTGAACTTCGCTGCCTATAATGCGGAAGTTGTCCGTTCAGCTATTCTTTCTGTGCCTCGCGGACAGTGGGAAGCGGCTGCTACCTTGCAGATGGATTACTTCCAAACCCTTCAAAAAGTCATTATTCCCCAGGCTACACGAATTGCCTTGCCGCCGACATTTAATATTTTTATGGATGTCGTCAAAGGCACTTCTCTTGCCTCGGTTATTACTGTGCAAGAACTCTTGTACAGCGGTCGACTGGTAGCCGGAAGAACATACGACAGTATGACGATGTATATTTCAGTCGCCTTGATTTACTGGATGGTCTGTATTGTCATCGGCTATTTCCAGGACCGCCTTGAAATCCGATACAACCGCTATCTATCCAGCTAGGAGGAAAAGAGATTGATTACAATTAAAGAATTGAAGAAAAGCTTTGATGACACCCCTGTCTTGAAATCCATTGATCTGCAGGTGAACAAAGGGGAAGTTGTGTGTCTTGTCGGTGCATCGGGTTCAGGAAAAACGACCCTGCTGCGCTGCTTGAACCTGCTGGAAACACCGGATGAAGGGACCATCAAAATTGGAGAAAAGGAAGTATCCTTCGGGGAGAAAGCCTTAAGCAAAAAGGACATCAAAGAGATCCGCCGCTATTCCGGCATGGTGTTTCAGGGCTTCCATTTGTTTCCTCATATGACTCTGCTTGAAAATATTACTCAGGCGCCACTGACTGCCAAGCTCCAGGATAAAGAAACCATCATGGAAGAAGCCAACGTTCTGCTTGAAAAAGTGGGGTTATCTGAACACCAGGACAAGTTTCCGGATGCCCTGTCCGGTGGCCAGCAGCAACGAGCGGCCATCGCCCGCGCTTTGATGATGCACCCAGAGGTCATGCTGTTTGACGAACCGACTTCGGCACTGGATCCTCAGCTGGTGCGAGAAGTGCTTAAAGTTATCGAAAGCCTGGCTAAAGAAGGGCAGACGATGGTGATTGTGACCCACGAAATGCATTTTGCCCGCCGTATTGCGGACAAGGCCTTTTTCATGGATGATGGCTATATTGTTGAGGAAGGCCCGGCTGAACAAGTCCTGGCAAATCCGAAAGAAGACCGCACACGCGAGTTTCTGGCCCTGCTTGAAGACGAATAGGTTGGATAGTTAATACTGAAAATAAACCGTTCAGCTTCTTTGAGGAGCTGGACGGTTTTTTTGTTCCTCAAGGGGAAAAATTATTTTATGAAAGCCTTTCCTTTGCTATATCTTTAATCGTTTGATAGGCTTAACATGTCAAAATATATGAAGGGAGTCAATAATTAATGAAAATAAATGCAGCAGTTACTCCGGGTCAAGGCAAGGAATTTGACATGCGGGAAATCGAACTTCAAGAGCCTAAAGCCAATGAAGTGCTGATCAAAGTCGTGGCGTCAGGTGTCTGCCATACCGATATGGTAGCGAGAGATACAGGTATTACGCCTAAACCGGCTGTCTTAGGTCACGAAGGGTCCGGTGTTATCGAAAAGGTAGGTTCAGGAGTAGAGAACTTTGAAGCAGGAGACCACGTCGTCATGAGCTATGTGCATTGTGGAAACTGTGAACAGTGTCTATCCGGCACGCCTGCAACCTGTGAATTTCTGACCCCGATGAACTTTGGGGGCAAAGCACAGGATGGAACGCATCGTCACTATGAAGGGGATGAGGAGCTTTCCATGTTCTTTGGGCAGTCATCTTTTGCTACTTATGCCATTGCCCATGAACAGAATATTGTTAAAGTTCCCAAAGACGTCGATCTGACTATTCTTGGTCCGCTCGGCTGTGGTATTCAGACGGGAGCAGGAACCGTTTTGAATAACCTTAAACCGAAGTTCGGATCAAGCATTGCCATTTTTGGTGCCGGCGGTGTGGGATTGAGTGCAGTTATGGCGGCTAAAATTGTCAACTGTGAGCACATTATAGCTGTTGACTTACATGACAGCCGTTTAGAGATGGCAAAAGAACTAGGAGCAACCCACGTCATTAATGGCGAAAAGGCAGAAGATGTTGTGGAAGAGATTAAGGAAATTACTGGTGGAGGCACGCACTATGCTATTGATACGACGGGTGTTTCACCTGTAGTCAAGCAGGCTCTTCAAGGCTTGAGACCCAGAGGAGAACTGGCCATTATCGGTGTCGGTTCAGATTTTGAAATGGATCTGATGCAGGACTTGATGGCCGAAGGGAAAATGATTAAAGGAGTCATCGAAGGGGATGCCGTACCGAAAGTCTTTATTCCCAAGTTGATTCGTTACTATCAGAAGGGTTTATTCCCATTTGACAAGTTAATCAAAACATATGACTTTGACGAAATCAATCAGGCATTCAGTGATTCTGAAAAAGGCGAGACGATTAAGCCTGTCTTGAAAATCGGTAAAGTGTAGATATTTTAAAATGCCTAGGTTGACAGTTAAATTACAAATAACTATTTAGTCACATAAAGAAACCTCAACTCATGATATCACTCATAAGTTGAGGTTTCTATTTGTTATTTATTTCAATTCAGGCCAGTAGCCTTTGTTAGCTTCAATTAAATCGTCTAGCAATTGTTTAGCGACTTCAGCACTGGGAACGATTTTCGACAAGCTTAGGGCTTGCCACAGTTTCTGGTAACTACCTTCGATATAGGCTTCAACAACTAATTTTTCAGCAGTCACCTGCTGAAGCATCAGTGCGCGGTTGAACGCAGGGATTTTACCTTGGGCCAACGGTTCGGGTCCATCACTACCGACGATACAAGGCACTTCTACCATGGCATCATCATCAAAATTGGCAATCGCTCCATTGTTTTCGACAATCAGAAGCATACGTTCTTTTGCATTGAATGCAATTGCACGAGCCAAATCCACTATAAATGACGCATGGCTATCGATATGGAAGCCACCATCAACTGCGGTTCCTTTATCAATGATATTACGAGCAGCTGTAAATACCTGTTTCTCTCGTCCGGCCATGACTTCATTAGCACGCGTGAAGTCAGGATTAGAACTGGCTACTTCATAATCCGGATAGAAATAGTACTTCAAATAGGTGTTAGGCAAATAGTTTGGTTCAATAGCTAATAAATCTTTAGCTTTTCTATGAGTGGCCTGCCAGCTTTCGTCCATGTGTTGTGTATCGACTTCGACTTGGGTCAGGTAACCATTTTCTGCCACATATTCTTTAATTTCATCAATATATTCATATCCTGTAGCCTTATCTTTAACGCTTGTCCACCATCCAAAATGGTTCAATCCGAAATAGCTAACTTCTAGCTTGTCTGGAGTGGTTCCGACAATTTGAGACATTCTGCGTAATGTCCCGACCGGCATATCACAGATATTTAGAACTTTTGAATCCGGACGCAGAACGCGAGTTGCTTCAGCAACGATGGCTGCAGGGTTTGAATAGTTAAGCATCCAGGCATCTGGAGAGTATTTTTCCATATAATCTATGATTTCAAGCATGCCGGTAATGCTTCGCATACCATAAGCAATTCCACCCGGTCCGCATGTTTCCTGACCAACAACACCATATTTTAACGGGATTTTTTCATCCTGTTCACGCATCTCGTACTTTCCTACACGAATATGAGCCATGACGAAATCGACATCAGTAAAGGCCACTTTTGGATCAGTTGTATAGGAAAATTTCAGGTTAGGCGCCTGTTCTTTTAGAAGAATTTCCAATGCTTCACCTAAAATACTTTGTCTGTCTCCATCATTATCGTACAGCTTCAGCTCTCTCATTGGGAAGCGGTCACTATTTTCAAGCATCATCATAACGATACCGGGTGTAAAGGTGCTCCCACCACCTGCAATTACTACTGATAAATCTTTCTTCATTTAAATCTTCCCCTTTTTTAATTAATTGTCTTAACTAGTGGTTATTCTTCTGAGTATCTGCCGAGATACTGTTCAACAGATTTTCTAATCTTATTCACTTGCAAACCATATACGACCTGAACATTCTTATCTTTAATCATCACACCGCTTGCACCTGTCTGATCTTTCAGAACGGCTTCGTTAACCGCTGAGGGATCAGCAAGAGTGAGTCTCAGTCTGGAATAGCAGTTTGTAATGGTTTTGATGTTCTCATCGCCGCCCAGTGCATGAACAATGGTTTCGGCCATGTCGCTTTGAGGTGCGTCAGTTGAAACAGTCGCACCAGGAATCACATCACCGGCTTTTTTCGCCTGATAGTCCTTCTTTGAATACAGACGGGTTTCACTTGACTTGTCTTCGCGTCCGATTGTCTTGAAGTTGAACTTAGTAATCAGGAAACGGAAGATTGCATAATAAAGACCAAAATAGATAATTCCGACTAGGATGTACATAGGCCAACCTGTCCGCTCAACACCCAAAGGTACATTGTACAGCAGGAAGTCGATAAATCCATTAGGACCGATAGCTCGGACATTTAACAGGTTCAACGTGACCATGCTCAGGCCGCTTAGAACTGAATGGATTACGAACAGAAGTGGTGCGATAAACATGAATGAAAATTCGATTGGTTCAGTTACACCCGCGATAAAGGACGTAAATACTGCTGGGATAAGAATCGCTTTGGCTTTCGCTTTATGTTCAGGCTTGGCTGTATGGTACATAGCTAGGCAGGCACCGATTAGGCCGAACATTTTAGAAATTCCACGTGCATCCCAGATAACACTTTCAGACAGGACACTGACTGTAGGATCAGCCATTTCTGCAAAGTAAATGTTACGGGCACCTTCAAAGATTTCCCCACCGACTTCAGCGACACCGCCAAGTGACGTATAAAGGAACGGTGTATAGACTAAGTGGTGAAGGCCTGTCGGAATGAGCAGACGTTCAAGTGTCCCATATAGGAACAGTCCGAAGTTTCCAGCTTGGTTGATAAAGACTCCAGTTGAGTCGATAGCTGACTGAATGACCGGCCATATGAAGCTTATCAGAATTGCTGAGAGAACAACGATTGGAATAAGAACTATGAAAACAAAACGTGAACCGCCGTAAATCTGGAATGCATTATCAAATTCGATTTCAGCAAACTTGTTATGAACATAAGCAGTGATGACACCCAAGATAATTCCCAGGAATACACCCATATCCAGGACCTGAACTCCCATCACCATTGTCTGTCCCGATCCTCTCAAGGTTTCCGGGTCGACTAGCAAGCCGTTCAGTGAAAGGAAGTTATTCATTGCATGAATAAAAACAAGAAAACCGAGGAGGGCAGTAAAGCCGGCTTCGGCCTTTTTCTTGTCGGAAAGGCCGATAGCAATACCCACACAGAATATCAGCCCCAAGTTTGTCAGGATTGAAACAAGTGACCCAGACAGGATTGTACCAAACCCTGTCGTAATCGGGTTATCCAAAAATGGAACGGTTTCAATTAACCGCGCATTAGTAAACAAGTTTCCGAAAGCTATAAGAATACCGGCAATCGGCAGAATAAGTACAGGAATGAACATGGACTTGGCAAAGCGTTGCATGTTATTCATTAGTTTGTCTTTCATTGATGTAATCCTCCAATTTTTTTATTAGTTAATAATGATGTTGATATAGAGAGTATATCGTGAAAGCGTTTAAAACGTTAGGGGTGTGAAAGCGTTTGAAACGTGTTTCGACAAAGCGAAACACGTTTCATCGAAAGCATTCAGCTGGAAAAACGGTCAAGGTAGCGTTCAACAATCAGCTCAAATGAAAAAAGAACGCCTGGAAAGAAGACGTTAGGAAGAAGGTTCTGATCATCCAGTTTGTGTGAATCGCTGATTTGAATGGAAAGGTTAGCCAGTTCAGCTATCCGGTTATTACTGTCTTGGGTATAGGCCACCGTGTAGATTTCAGCCTCGGATGCTGTTTTTAATTTCTGATAAACCTGGTCTGTTTCTCCAGACTTGGACACAACAAGCATGACGCCTATATCATCCAGATTATTCTCGAAGACACCGACGGAGTCCGACCCACTGGACATGATGACTTTTTTTCCTAATACTAGAAGTTTCTTATAAAGATACTCGGCTATGATTTTTGAGAAACCAGTCGCATAAATGAATATATATTTTTGCTTGTTCATTAGAACTTGATCGATAAAGGTGTCCATGGTCTCCACCGAACAGTCCTTTACTAATGAGGAAAGGGTACGATTCAAAAAGCGGCTTTCCATATAGTTTTCCCCGTTTTCCGCCTGCTTGATTAAGGGGAGAAGGGAATAGTACATATCGGTAAATCCTGTAAAGCCTAGCTTCTTGGATAATCGTATAACAGAAGCTGGGGAGGTATAGGTCTCTCTGGCGACTGCTCGGACCCCCATATCCTGAATGACTGTAATGTTTTCAACGATATAAGTGAGAATATCTGTTTCCAGGCTTGTCAATGATTTGCCTGCGGTTAACTTGCTTAAGTCGATCAACATGTATCCTTCTTTCTTAAATGTTTTTGAAAATGATTTTAAAGTCGTTTATATTGGATGGCTTCACGGACGTTTTTGAGAGATTCTGTGCCTTTCTCATCAAGAGCCATCATTAAATTGACGAACAGAGCATCTAAAATACTCAATTGTGCAATCCGAGACGCGAGAGCTTCAGATCTGTAATCTGTTTCTTCTGACAAGGTATATAACGGAATATCTACGGCTTGACTGAATGGCGACTGAGTATAACCGGTAATTCCTATTGTCTTGACCTTGTTTTTCTTTACTGTCTTCAAAATATCTTGAATATCCTTGGAATTTCCAGTGTGAGAAATCAGGATAGCCACATCATTTTCTTTAAGCTGTGAAGCGGACATTAACTGCATATGCGAATCGATTTGTGCATTGACCGAAAGACCGGTTCGTATAAACTTATGGTATCCATCTTGAGCGATGATGTTTGATCCACCGAAGCCAAAAAATTCTATTTTCCCGGCATTAAGGATAGTATCCACCGCTCGAGAGAAGTCCGCATCATCAATGACTTTTAGCGTATCTTCGAGTGTTTTTATATTGAAATGAAATATTTTTTCAAGAATTGTTTTTTTATCATCGGCTTCACTGACTAGATCGTGTATGTCTCCAAGATTTGAAGATGTTTCTGCTGCCAGAGAAATCTTCATGTCCTGAAAACCCTTGTAACCTAAGTGTTTACAAAAGCGGAAGACAGTAGAATCGGCGATATTTAATTCTTCTGCGATTTGATTAATTGTACCGTGAATAATTTGATTAGGGTGCTTAAGCAGGTATTCCGCCATAAGATGCTCTTTCTCACTAAATGTTGAACTTAACAAACGAATTCTCATTTTCAGTGGTTTATTCTCCAATGATTTTTCCAAAGTGGTTCACCTCTTGTATATGTCTATATACAGTATAAAATTAATTTCCGGAAAAAGAAATATATTTTATAAAAACGCTTGCAAAAAATAAAATTCTTCCGTATACTTTTTATATGGAAAATAATTTTACGGAGGAGATAAAATGAAAATAGCTATTTGTGGGTTAGGGAAAATGGGACTTAATTTAGTGGATAATTTAATAAGCAACAATCATGATGTAGTTGCTTATGATATAAATAATGATTTAGTTGAATCAGCTAATAAACTTGGAGCAATTGGTATAAATTCTCTTGAAAATATGGCTAATCAGTTTGATGAAAATAAAGTCATTTGGATGATGGTTCCTGCAGGAGATGTGACTGAAAATTTGATTAATGACTTAGTTCCTTTCTTGACCGAAGGTGACATTTTAATGGATGGAGGTAATGCGTTTTACAAAGATTCAATGCGGAGATACAAAGGGTTGAAAGAAAAAGGTGTCCATTTTATCGACATCGGAACAAGTGGCGGAATGGAAGGAGCTAAAGAGGGTGCATGCACGATGGTAGGGGGTGACAGAGAGGCCGTCAACAGAGTTGAAGAGATACTAGTTGATGTTTCTGTAGATAAAGGCTATCTCTACACAGGGGAAGCAGGTAGTGGCCATTTCCTCAAAATGGTACATAACGGAGTCGAATATGGAATGATGCAAGCAATTGGAGAAGGTTTCGATATCCTTGAAAAAAGCCCATTCGATTTTGATCATGAATCCGTTGCGCGAGTTTGGAATAACGGGTCAGTTATTAGGTCTTGGCTGATGGAGTTAATGGAAGACGCTTTTTCCGATGATCCAAAATTAGAAGGAATTAAAGGAGTTGTGCATGCTTCCGGTGAAGGGAAGTGGACGGTGGAAACAGCTATGGAACTTGAAACTGCTGCTCCAGTAATTGCCCTTTCACTTATGATGAGAAACCGCTCTCTAGAATCGGACACATTCAGTGGTAAAGTGGTCGCTTCTTTGAGAAATCAGTTTGGTGGACATGCAGTAGAAAAACATTAATTAAATTAAGAACTGGAGGAAAATAAAATGTCAAATACAATGCTTATATTAGTTGCCTTAGCAGGTATTTTGGGACTCTTATATCTAGTTATTCGTGCCAAGTTACATGCATTTGTTACAATTTTGTTAGTAAGTTTACTTGTAGGGGTAGGAACAGGTATGCCTCTCGATAGTGTTATCTAATCTGTACAAAGAGGTATGGGTGGTACATTAGGATTTGTCGCTATAGTTGTCGGTTTAGGAGCAATGTTTGGTAAGATGCTTGAAATATCTGGAGGGGTTGAAAGGCTGGCGAGTACTCTTCTAGAAAAATTTGGTGAAGATAAAGCACAGTGGGCATTTGGTATTGCAGGGTTTTTAGTGGCAATTCCTGTTTTCTTCGATGTTGGATTCATTATACTCGTACCAATTGTTTACGGTCTTCAGAAAAAAACCGGACGCTCACTATTGTATTATGGATTACCCTTATTAGCAGGACTGGCTGTTACACACGCTTACATCCCGCCTACCCCAGGTCCTATTGCAGTAGCCGACTTAGTAGGGGCAGACTTAGGATGGGTAATCTTGTTCGGGGCAATAGCAGGTTTACCATCTATGATTTTGGCTGGACCAGTATTTGGAAGATACATTTCCAAAAAAGTACATGTAGAAATTCCAGACTATATGAATTTTGAAGATAAAGAGTGGGATAAAGAATTACCAAGCTTCGGGATGATTGCCACAATAATTCTAGTTCCATTGGCGTTGATTTTAGCTAATACAATTTCTTCTGTAGTCTTTGAAGCAGATAGTTTTATCAGACAGGTTACGATGTTTATCGGTAATCCTATAGTAGCGTTACTGATTGCTACACTAATAACTTTCACTATGCTAGGTACTAAGAGAGGTTATTCTAGAAAAGAAGTGCAAGATATTGCTACTAAAGCACTAGAGCCAGTGGGAATTATTATTTTAGTAACTGGTGCGGGGGGAGTATTTAAAGAGATTTTAGTTGACTCTGGAGTTGCTGATATACTCGGTCAACAAATGGCAGCGTCACCATTACCGCCAATTCTGCTTGCATTCATGATTGCAGCAGTAGTTCGAATAGCGCAAGGTTCAGCAACAGTTGCAATGGTTACCGCAGCAGGCTTGATTGCCCCGGCACTTCCTTCAATGGGCGTTGAAGGACCTGGACTAGCACTTATAGTTATAGCGATAGCTGGTGGGTCCACTGGTTTTTCTCATGTGAACGATTCTGGTTTCTGGTTAGTTTCTAGATTCTTCGGAATGAGCGAAAAAGATACATTGAAAACGTGGACAGTAATGGGGTCAATCATTGGGTTTGTAGGACTAGGAATGGCTCTATTAATGGGATTGTTTATCATTTAAAAATAGTTTAAAGTAATTATTAAGAGTTATAGAGTAAATTATATTTATAGAAAGGATTTCGTTCATGAGAAAGTATTCCATGGGTGTAGATATCGGAACAACAAGCTGTAAAGCAGTTTTGTTTACTAAAGAAGGAAAAATTTTTCACCAAGTGACGGTAGAATATCCTTTATTAACACCGGAGCCCAAAGCAGCTGAACAAGATCCTGAGGAATTGTTTGAAGCTGTAATCACATCAATAAAACTGATTATGCAGAATTCTGGGATTAGACCATCAGATATTCAGGTAATATCATTTAGTGCCGCTATGCACAGTCTTATTGCAGTTGATGAAGAGAATGAGTTATTAACTAGAGCCATTATCTGGGCAGATCAGCGGAGCGAACCGTACGCCAAGAAAATTAAAGAAACAAACGGAGAATCAATTTATCACAATACTGGGACGCCCATTCATCCTATGTCTCCACTAAGCAAGCTAGTATGGATGCGAGAAGAAAAGCCTTTGCTTTTTAATAAGGCAGTTCGATTTATTGGAATTAAGGAATATATCTTTTATCGATTGTTTAAGGAATATGTTGTTGATTACTCAATAGCCTCTGCAACAGGTCTGTTTAATATGTACAGTATGGATTGGGACGTGGAAGCTCTCCAAACTGCAGGCATCACTAGAAATAAGCTATCACGCATAGTACCTACTACAGAAGTGTTTAGAGGGATGGACTCATCACTGGCTGAGCGAATGAATATTGATAAAGATACCCCAATTGTAATAGGTGCAAATGATGGATGTTTAGCTAATCTTGGAGTCAATGCGATTGATAAAGGTGTAGTAGCTGTCACAATCGGAACGAGTGGAGCGATACGCACAGTTACTGACAAACCGGTAACTGATCCTAAAGGCCGAATATTCTGCTATGCCTTAACTAAAGATCACTGGGTAATCGGAGGACCGGTCAACAATGGTGGCATGATTTTGAGGTGGTTAAGAGATGAGTTTTGCGCTGAGGAAATAGTAGAAGCCGAAGCAAGCGGGTTGGATGCGTATGATATAATCACAAGAAAAATTTCTCAAGTTAGAGCGGGTTCAAACGGTTTAGTCTTTCACCCTTATTTATCAGGCGAAAGAGCACCCTCTTGGAATGCTAATGCAAGGGGATCTTTTTACGGGTTAACTTTACAACATAAAAAAGAACATATGATGCGTGCGGTCCTTGAGGGTATCAATATGAACCTGTATATGGTTTTACTAGCTTTAGAAGAAGTTATTGGCATTCCGGAGAAAGTTCATGCTACTGGCGGGTTTGCTAATTCTACGGTATGGAGACAAATGTTAGCGGACGTCTTTGATCAGGAAGTACACATACCTGAAACTGTAGAAAGTGCATGTCTAGGTGCAGCAGTTCTAGGGCGTTATGCTATAGGTGATATTGACACTCTAGAAGAGGTTAGAGATATGGTGAGTACGACAGAAATAAGTAAACCTCAAGAAGAAGAGGTAAGAATTTATGAAGAACTTATGCCTATCTATATTCGTTTAAGTCGTCTGTTTGAAGAAGAGTATGACGCAATAACTGAATTTCAGCAAAAATATAAATAGCAATTCATCAGTACCCGACTAAGAATTCGTTAGCCGGGTACTTTTTAGTGTATGCTGTATATATTCCGAGGAAAATAAGTATATAGAGTAGACGAAAGGAGTCTAAACATGCTTGAGAAAAAAGAGTATAAAAATGGTCAGAAGGTGTATGAACTGACAGACGACTATCTGATTTATTATTTTGAAGATGGCACGGTCAAGTCAAAAGGCCCATATATCGGTGAAATGATGGAAGGGGAATGGCAGTTTTATCGTAAGACCGGTCAGCTCTGGCAGGTCGGACAGTTTAAGCACAACCAGAAGCATGGACGATGGGTACGTTATAATAAAGAAGACGAACTGGAATACGATGAGACATTCGAGCAAGGTAAGCAGCTGAAAAAATAATTCAATTTAATGAATACGACTAGAGGCAGAAACCAATTCTGTCTCTTCTTTTTTTGGTTGAAAACGCTATCTAGAATATACATAAATAATACATAAAACATTACTTTTAAACATTATTGACCTTTTTTCATAAAATATCTTGCATAAATATAGTCGTGATGGTATCATTCTTTTCAAGACATTAAAGAAAAGGGAGAGTGAAACGATGGAAAAGAGTATAAAAGGAATACTGGTCTTATTTATTTTTATAAGTAGTTTATTCATTTCTGCGGATACCGTATCGGCAGATGATGGATCATCGCTTGAGCGAATTCAGGATGAGGGTGTGCTTGTTGTGGGGACAAGTGCTGACTTTCCTCCGTTTGAATTTTATGCGGTAGTTGATGGTGAACGTCAGGTTGTCGGTATGGACATGATGATTGCCCAAAAAATTGCAGATGATTTAGGTGTTGAACTGCAGATACAGGATATAGGCTTTGACAGCCTGCTTCCGGCGCTTGAAGCCAGAAATGTTGATGTGGTTATTGCGGGGATGACCCCAACAGCTGAACGTCGTAGAAGTGTTGATTTCTCTGATATCTATTTTCAGACCTTTCAGAATATAATGGTTCGTTCGGCGGATCAGGATGTGTATGACTCCATAGAGTCATTAAGTGGGCAGCGTGTGGGAGTTCAGTCCGGCTCCTTACAGGAAGGCTTGGCAGAACAGATTCCGGATGTCGAAACCATGAGTCTGACAAACCTTAGCGATTTACTTTTAGCATTAAAGACGAACCGTATTGAAGCGATTGTGATGCAGGGTCCCAACGCGGAAGCGCATGCCGGTCACGATGAGGATTTATATACATTTATCGCCGATTTTGACATGGACGATGATGATGCGGGTTCTGCCATTGCTTTCAGACAGGGAGAGGCATCTCTGGTGGATGCAGTCAATGAAAGTCTGGCGGAAATTGAAGAGCAGAATCTGACTGAAGAATACCTGGCTATTGCCGGAGAATATATGGCTCAGGAAAGTGCGGAGGAAGGCTTTGTAGCGAGCTACTGGGAGTACTTCTGGGATGGGACATTAATTACTTTGCTCATTTCAGCAGCAGGTGTGTTGTTCGGACTGATTCTCGGGTCACTACTCGCGCTGATGCGTCTGTCGAAAAACGTTCTGCTTAAACTTCTGGGCACAACTTATGTTGAATTTGTTCGTGGAACGCCGCTTCTGATTCAGGTTATGTTCATCTACTTTGCATCAGGGATGTTCTTTAATTTACCGGCATTGACTGCCGGAATTATCGCGGTTTCACTGAATTCCGGTGCTTACATCGCGGAAATTATCAGAAGTGGAATTAACTCAGTCAACAAGGGACAGGATGAAGCCGCCCGAAGCTTGGGAATGAGCAAAAAGCAGACCATGCGTCATGTTATCTTCCCGCAGGCCTTGAAAAATATCTGGCCCGCATTGGGTAATGAATTTATTACAATTATTAAGGAATCGTCTATTGTTTCCGTCATTGGGGTCGGGGAGCTGATTTTTCAGACGCGAGTGGTTCGTTCCATCTCCTTCCAGGGAATCCTGCCTTTATTTGTGACCATGCTGATTTACTTCACTTTGACGTTCAGCTTGACGAAACTGTTGAATTACTATGAAGGGAGCATGAATCATGATTAAAGTGAATCAGTTGAAAAAATCATTCGGAAAAAACGAGGTGCTGAAAGACCTTAATGAAGAGGTTGCTCAGGGAGAGGTGGTCGTGATTATTGGTCCATCCGGTTCAGGGAAATCGACCTTTCTACGTTGTCTCAATTTACTGGAAGAGCCTTCTGATGGGGAAATTGTATTTGAAGGGACAACACTGACAGGTTTAAATGAAAAAGATCTGAACAAACTTCGTCAGAAAATGGGAATGGTGTTTCAGCAATTTAACTTGTTCCCTCATATGACAGCTAAGGAAAACTTGACGGTTGCTCCGGTTAAATCCAAAGGTGTGGATGTCAATGAAGCAAATCAAAAAGCCTCCCAGCTCCTGCAGCAAGTCGGGCTTGGAGACAAGGAAAATGCCTATCCATCCAACTTGTCCGGCGGCCAGCAGCAGCGTGTGGCGATTGCCCGCGCTCTGGCGATGGACCCTGACGTCATGCTCTTTGATGAACCAACGTCTGCTCTTGATCCGGAAATGGTCGGTGAGGTGCTGAAAGTAATGAAAGACCTGGCCAAGTCCGGTATGACCATGGTTGTGGTAACGCATGAAATGGGCTTCGCCCGTGAAGTGGCTGACCGCGTATTGTTCATGGATGATGGAATCATTGTTGAACAAGGCACGCCGGAGGAAATCTTTTCTAATCCAAAAAATGAACGTACACAAGACTTCTTGTCTAAAGTACTATAATAGGTGAAGTGGCTATCCTAATTTGGGTAGCCACTTTTTTTAGTGCATATAAAGGAAAGAAGGCAACTGTGCCTTCTTTTATCTTATTTAAAATCACTGCCGAGTATATGGATAGATAGGAAGTACTACCAACTCTACTCTTGATGGAGTTCAGAAAGTCTATGATGAATGAACTACACCGTGCGTGTAGTTCAGCCCACTCCAAAAAGCCTGAACTGCATCTTTGCAGTAAAATATCTGTTTATTGTGTAGTTTAAAAAGCTGAACTGCATTATTTTAGCTGTTGGGTTAAGTTCAGCTTTACATAATCAAATCTACTATACGAACGGCAGAGTTTAGTTTTATAGAGCGACGTATGTTTATAGAAGAGACAGGCAAATTCGTCATTTTATAATGAAATAATAGATTTAATAATAATTAATTAGACAAACGAATAAAAACACGAACATTAACCCATTAAAATAATTTAATATTCATTAAAAAGGTTGACTCGTTCAAAGAGTTTAATTAAGATGAAGACTCGGTAATAAGTGAACGATATATATAGTATATAAATTTAATGTTCGTTTTTAATGCGAAACAAGGAGGCGCCAACTAGTGGAAAAAGGTCAGTTACTATATGAGGGTAAAGCCAAAGCTTTATACACCATCGCCGGTCAGAATAGTCTGTGGGTAGAATACAAAGATCAGGCTACCGCAGGGAATGGCGTGAAAAAAGAGATGATTTCCGGAAAAGGGAAGTTAAATAACCTCATCACCAGTATTGTGTTTGAGTACCTGTCATCTGAAGGTATACCTAGCCATTTTATCGAGAAGGTATCCGAAACAGAGCAAATCATCGAAAAGGTGGATATGTTCAGTCTGGAAGTGGTCGTTAGAAACGTTGCGGCTGGAAGCTTTTCTAGACGTCTGGGTGTAAAAGAAGGAAGCGTGCTGCCTCAGCCGATTGTTGAGTATTATTTAAAAGAAGATCAGCTGAATGACCCCTTTATCAATGATGACCATATCACTGCGCTGGAACTGGCTACAGAAGAAGAAATAGTCGTCTTGAAGAAAAAAGCCCTGGAAATTAATGAGCTACTTAAGAAACTGTTTGACTCAGTCGGCATTACATTAATCGACTTCAAGCTGGAATTCGGTAAAGACAGCGACGGAACTATTCTGCTGGCAGATGAAATTTCACCGGACACTTGTCGCTTATGGGACAAAAACACGAACAATCGTCTGGACAAGGATGTCTTCAGACACAATACGGGAGACATTGTACCTGTCTACCAGGAAGTTTTAAACCGACTGACTCAATTAAATGTGAGATAAAAAGGAGACTGAATGTAAATGTATCATGTCAAAGTGTATGTAACCTATAAAGAATCGATTTTGGACCCACAAGGCGAAGCGGTCAGAGGTGCTGTGCACCGTATGGGATTTGAGGAGATAGATTCAATCCGTATGGGCAAGTATTTTGAAATTACTGTACAGGAGCGGGATGAGCGTTCAGTTGAAGATGTCATCGAGACCATTTGCGACAAGCTGCTGGCAAACGTGGTTATGGAAACTTACCGCTATGAAATTGAAAAAGTAAAGGAGACGGTGTAACCATGCGTTTTGCAGTGATTCAGTTTCCTGGTTCAAACTGTGATGTCGACTTGCTTCATGCGATTGTAGATGGCACCGGAGAAGAAGCTGAATATGTTCCGCATACAGCTGAGAGCCTGGAGGGCTTTGACGGCGTCCTCTTACCCGGTGGTTTCTCTTACGGGGACTATTTGAGAAGTGGCGCCATTTCACGTTTTTCGACGGTCATGGATGAGGTTAAACGTTTTGCAGAAGAAGGCAAACCAGTTTTCGGTACTTGCAATGGTTTTCAGATTTTGGTGGAGGCTGGCCTGCTCCCGGGTGCCCTTCAGCGTAATAAAGATCTGCACTTTATCTGTAAACAGACTGAACTTAAAGTCGTCAACAACCAAACGCGTTTTACTTCAGACTACGACGAAGACGAAGTGCTGACCATTCCTATCGCGCATGGCGAAGGCAATTACTACTGTGATGACGAAACACTGAAGGAACTTCAGGAAAACAACCAGATTGTCTTTACCTATGCATCCGAAAACCCTAATGGCTCTGTAGCGGATATTGCCGGTATCATCAATAAAAAAGGCAATGTGCTCGGAATGATGCCACACCCGGAAAGAGCCGTGGAAAACCTGCTTGGTTCAAGCGATGGTCTGCGTTTTTTCCAGTCAATGGTAAAGAATTTTGCAAAGGAGACTGCCGACTTATGAAAACCATTTTCGAACCGTCACCAGAACTGATTAAAAACGAGCGTATATATACCCAGTGGGGGCTGACGGATGAAGAGTACCGACAGATTTCAGAAGACATTTTAGGCCGTTTGCCCAATTACACAGAAACCGGACTGTTTTCGGTGATGTGGAGCGAACATTGCTCATATAAAAACTCCAAACCCGTCTTGAGAAAATTTCCGACAGACGGTCCTCACGTTCTGCAAGGGCCGGGTGAAGGTGCCGGCATTGTGGATATTGGAGACAATCAGGCAGTTGTATTTAAAGCAGAAAGCCATAACCACCCTTCTGCAGTAGAGCCCTATGAAGGCGCAGCTACGGGAGTGGGCGGGATTATCAGAGATATTTTCAGTATGGGAGCGCGACCGATAGCGATGCTTGACTCGCTGCGCTTCGGTGAACTCGATAATGAACGGACTAAATATTTACTGGAAGAAGTGGTTGCCGGAATTGGTGGCTACGGAAACTGTATCGGCATTCCGACCGTTGGTGGCGAAATCGGCTTTGACCCGGTTTATAGAGGCAACCCGCTCGTTAATGCAATGTGTGTCGGTCTGATTGACCATAAAGATATTCAAAAAGGGCAGGCAAAAGGTGTCGGAAACACGATTATGTATGTGGGCGCCAAAACGGGTCGCGACGGGATTCATGGGGCGACTTTTGCATCAGAAGAGTTTACAGATGAAGAAGAAGCGGAACGTTCGGCTGTTCAAGTCGGCGATCCTTTTATGGAAAAATTACTGATGGAAGCCTGTCTGGAATTGATACAGGACCACAGTGATATTCTAGTCGGCATACAGGATATGGGAGCGGCCGGACTAGTTTCTTCCAGCTCGGAAATGGCTTCTAAAGCAGGAAGCGGGCTGATTTTGAATCTGGATGATGTCCCCCAGCGTGAAACAGAGATGACACCTTATGAAATGATGCTCTCGGAATCCCAGGAGCGCATGTTGATTTGTGTGAAAAAGGGATCTGAAGAACGCATCAAGACCTTGTTTTCACGCTATGAACTGGATGCGGTAACGATTGGGGAGGTAACAGACGATGGCCAGTACCGACTGTACCATCACGGTCGACTGGTAGCGGACTTGCCTGTTGATGCTCTCGCAGAAGATGCGCCAGTTTACCATAAAAAATACACAGAACCCGAACGCATTCAACAATACAGAGACATGAAGACTTTTGAACCGAAAGTGGAGAATGCGGAAGATACACTGAAAGCACTTCTACAGCAGCCGACAATTGCCTCAAAAAAATCAATTTTTGAAACATATGATTCAATGGTGCGAACCAGTACAGTCGTGGGACCCGGAAGTGATGCGGCAGTGGTGCGCATCCGTGGAACCCGTAAGGCTCTGGCCATGACGACAGACTGCAATGCCCGTTACCTGTATTTGAATCCGGAAAGAGGCGGGCAATTGGCAGTGGCAGAAGCGGCTAGAAATATTGTTGCCAGCGGAGGCGAGCCTTTAGCCATTACGGACTGTCTGAATTACGGCAACCCGGACAAGCCGGAAGTATTCTGGGAACTGTGGACATCTGCAGACGGGATTTCAAAGGCCTGCCAGACACTAGGCACACCGGTCATTTCAGGAAATGTGTCTTTATACAATGAAACAAACGGCGAAGCAGTCTATCCAACACCGGTTATCGGGATGGTTGGACTGGTTAAAGATTTGAATCACGTGACAACTTCGGAATTCAAACAGGCAGGGGACGTTATTATTGCTGTTGGGGAAACAAAAGCGGACTTTAATGGAACGGAACTGCAGAAAATGCAATTGGGGAGAATCGAAGGCGAGCTGTTCGATTTTGATATAGAAAAAGAAAAAGCAGTGCAGGACAAGGTACTGAAAGCTATCCGAAGCGGCTGGGTACAAAGTGCTCATGACTGTTCTGAGGGCGGATTAGCTGTAGCGCTGATGGAAGCGGCCTTTACAAAAGAGTTGGGATTGTCTGTGAATCTTGATATGCCTAAAGAATGGTTGTTTGCCGAATCGCCGTCTCGCTTTGTGCTGAGTGTTAAAGCAAAAGACGTCGTGGCTGTTAAGGCCTTGTTCGGAAGTGATGCGTCAGTGATAGGAGAAGTGACCGACAGTGGTATAGCTTCTATTCAGACCAGTGATCAACTTCTTGAATGCAGTGTGAGAGAACTGAAAGAGCTTTGGGAAGGGGCGATTCCATGCTTGCTGAAGTCAAAAGTTTAAACGAAGAATGCGGCGTGTTTGGTGTGTGGGGACACCCCGATGCGGCCCAGTTGAATTTCTTTGGTCTACACAGCCTGCAGCACCGTGGTCAGGAAGGGGCAGGTATCGTCACCAACCATAAGGGGCGCCTGCGCGGTCACAGAGATCTGGGGCTTTTGTCTGAAGTGTTTAAAGACGAAAGGGACCTTCAAGGATTAAAAGGGGAAGCTGGCATCGGACACGTGAGATACAGCACATCTGGAAACAACAGTATCTTGAATATTCAGCCTTTCCTCTTCAAGTTTCATGACGAAGAAATTGCTCTGGCGCACAACGGCAATTTGATTAATGCCTTGAGCCTGCGTCAGGAACTGGAAAAAGACGGGGCTATTTTCCACTCCAATTCGGATACGGAAGTACTGATGCATCTGATTCGCAAAAGCAGACAGGAAACCTTGCTTGACCGCATTAAAGAAAGTCTCAATACAGTTAAAGGCGCCTTTGCTTATGTGATGCTGACGCCGGACGCCTTAATTGGCGCACTTGATCCGAACGGTTTTCGTCCATTATCAATTGGACAGATGGATAACGGTGCTTACGTGCTAGCCAGTGAAACGTGTGCCCTGGATGCCGTCGGGGCAGAATTTGTCCGTGCTGTTGAGCCGGGCGAACTGGTCATTATTGACGACTCCGGCTACACGATTGAAACCTATACGGACCATACAATGAAACAAATCTGTTCGATGGAATTTATTTACTTTGCCCGACCGGATTCCAATATTGCCGGTGTGAACGTGCATACGGCCCGTAAAAAGATGGGGAAACGCCTGGCAGAAGAAGCACCGGTTGACGCAGATATGGTCATCGGCGTACCGAATTCATCTTTATCGGCTGCTAGCGGCTATGCTGAACAAAGTGGGATTCCTTATGAAATGGGGCTCGTCAAAAATCAGTATGTGGCCCGGACCTTTATCCAGCCGACCCAGGAACTTCGTGAGCAGGGTGTGCGGATGAAACTGTCTGCCGTCAGAGGCGTCGTGGAAGGAAAAAAAGTCATCATGGTGGATGATTCCATCGTACGCGGAACGACCAGCAGACGCATTGTTCAGCTTTTAAAAGAAGCAGGAGCGGCAGAAGTGCACGTGCGTATTTCATCACCGCCACTCAAATACCCGTGTTTTTATGGCATTGATATACAGAATCAGAAAGAACTGATTGCCGCCGATTATTCTGTAGATGAGATTCGAGAAAAAATCGGTGCGGACAGTCTGGCTTTCTTAAGTGTTGAAGGAACGGTCGACTCCATCGGTCTGACTTTTGATGCCCCTCATAATGGTCTGTGCATGTCTTATTTTACCGGTGTTTATCCAACGCCTTTATATGACTACGAAACAGATTACCGAGCGACTTTGAACAAAATCAAAGAAAGCAATCCGTTAATGGTATAAGTTGAATGATTTAGAGAACAAACAATACAGAGGAGCGATGAAATGGGAAATGCCTACAGTGGCGCAGGTGTAAATGTCGAAGCAGGTTATGAAACCGTAGAGCGCATCAAAAAACATGCGAAACGAACCGAACGTCTTGGAGTCATGGGGGCTTTAGGTGGATTCGGGGGAGCGTTTGACCTGTCCAGTCTGAACGTTAAAGAACCTGTTCTGGTTTCCGGAACAGATGGCGTGGGAACGAAGCTCTTGTTAGCCATTGGTCAGGACAAGCATGATACAATCGGCATCGATTGTGTAGCGATGTGTGTGAATGATATTTTAGCACAAGGGGCAGAACCTCTGTATTTTCTGGATTACATCGCAGCGGGTAAAACAATTCCCGAAAAAATGGAACAGATTGTTGCGGGAATTTCCGAAGGCTGCGTTCAGGCAGGTGCCGCATTAATTGGCGGGGAAACCGCTGAGATGCCGGATATGTATGGCGATAATGACTATGATCTTGCGGGCTTCTGTGTGGGTATCGTCGAAAAAAGTCAGCTGCTGACACCTGAGCGTGTTCAGGTTGGGGATGTGCTGATTGGACTAGCTTCCAGCGGCATTCATTCTAATGGGTATTCACTGGTCAGAAAGATCTGTTTTGAACAGAACGATTTCAAATATAACGATACATTTGAAGAACTGGACGGCAAAAGACTGGGAGATGTGCTTTTGGAACCGACAAAAATTTATGTTCAGACGGTCATGCCTCTTTTGAAAAAAGGCTGGGTAACTGGCTTGTCTCACATTACCGGTGGCGGCTTTATTGAGAATCTCCCGCGTATGCTGCCTAAAGGCTTGTGTGCAGACGTCCAAGTTGAGTCTTTTGAAAAACCGGCTATTTTCGATTTTCTTGAAAAACACGGTCAGCTGAACCGAGAAGAAATGTACGGCATTTTCAATATGGGCATCGGCATGGTCCTGGCTGTTCCAGCTGAAAAGGAAGCAGCTGTCATGGCCAGTCTTTCTGAGGCAGGCGAATCTGCCTTCGTGATTGGACAAGTAACTAAAAATAACGAGGAGGCCATTCGCCTTGACTAAGTATCAACCCATCAGACTCGCTGTCTTTGCTTCAGGCAATGGATCAAACTTTGAAGCAATCATTGAATCCATTCAAAAGGGTGAGGTAGACGGGGAGGTCGTTTTACTTGTCTGTGACCAGCCGAATGCGGTTGTCCTGACCCGTGCAGAAAAATGGGGTGTGCCATCGATTGCCTTTACACCGAAAGCATTTGAATCCAAAGCGGCGTATGAAAGCGAAGTGCTGGATCACCTGAAAGCTGCAAAAGTAGACTTGATTGTTCTGGCCGGTTACATGCGCATCGTTGGAAAAACCTTACTCCAATCCTATCCTGAAAGAATAATCAATATTCACCCGTCCCTTCTACCCAATTATCCTGGCAGAGAGGGGATCATTGATGCCTTTATGGACAAGGTAGAACAGACAGGGGTAACGGTTCATTTGGTGGATGAGGGTGTGGATACCGGCCCTATTCTAGCTCAAAAAACAGTTGCGATAGAAGAGGGTGATACGATAGACTCACTGGAGAGGAAAATTCATGCGCTTGAACATGAACTGTTTCCGAAAGTCATCCAGAAGATGATTAAAAAGCTGCAGAAGGAGTATGTTAAATAATGAAACGCGCACTCATCAGTGTATCAGATAAAACAAACATAGTAGACTTTGCAAAAAGATTAGACAGACAGAACATAGAGATTATATCGACCGGAGGGACCAAAAAAGTCCTGGATGAAGCCGGTCTAAAGACAATTGCCATTGAAGAGGTGACAGGCTTTCCTGAAATGATGGACGGCCGCGTCAAGACCCTGCACCCGCTTATTCACGGGGGACTTTTAGGGAGACGAGACCTGACGAGTCATATCGATGCCATGAAAGCACATAACATTCAGCCGATTGATCTGGTCTGCGTGAATCTGTATCCCTTCAAGGAGACTATTTCTAAAGACGGCACTACTTCGGAAGAAGCCATCGAGCAGATTGATATTGGTGGACCGAGCATGCTGCGCAGTGCGGCCAAGAACTTTGCGTCCGTGACTGTAGTGGTTGATGCAGCTGACTACTCTCTTGTGCTTGACGAACTTGAGTCAAATGGCGAAACAACTCCAGAAACAAGACAGCGCCTGGCGGCTAAGGTATTCCGACACACAGCCAGCTATGATGCACTGATAGCAGACTACTTAACTGCTTTAACAGAAGAAGCAGAACCAAAAACTCATACGCCGACTTATACATTAAAGCAGCCTCTCCGTTACGGAGAAAACAGTCATCAGACTGCTCTGTTTTATGAAGAACCGGTAGCCTCGAGCTTTTCCGTCGCCAAGGCTGAACAACTGCATGGAAAGGCCTTGTCATACAATAATATTAAAGATGCGGATGCGGCGATACGCATTGTCCGGGAATTTGATGAACCGGCTGCAGTGGCCCTTAAGCATATGAACCCATGCGGTATTGGTATTGGTCAGACGATTGAAGAAGCCTTTGAGCGTGCTTATGAAGCAGATTCCGTGTCCATTTTTGGCGGCATCGTTGTTGTGAACGAGGACGTTTCTATAGAGCTGGCAGAGAAGCTCAGTCAGATTTTTCTGGAAATTGTCATTGCACCGGGCTTTTCTGAAGAAGCACTGGCTGTGTTGACTAAAAAGAAAAATATCCGTCTGCTTCAGCTGGACTTTTCTGAAGCGAAACAAGGCGGAAAGGAAGCAGTCTCCGTTCTTGGGGGACTGTTGGTACAGGATCAGGATTGGCTTGAAGAAGACCCATCCGATTGGTCAGTAGTGACGGAAAAAGCTCCGACTGAAGCACAGCTGAAAGCTATGGCATTAAACTGGAAAGCCGTCAAGCACGTGAAAAGCAATGCGATTGTAGTTGGAAACGACAAGCAGACACTGGGCATTGGAGCCGGTCAGATGAACCGTGTCGGTGCAGTGAAAATTGCTGTTGAACAGGCCGGAGAAAAAGCCAAAGGCGCCGTACTGGCAAGCGATGCCTTTTTCCCGATGGATGATAGCGTTGAGTATGCTGCAAAACATGGTATCTCAGCCATTGTTCAACCAGGCGGCAGCATCAAAGATCAGGCATCCATCGATAAAGCGAATGAACTGGGCATAGCGATGGTCTTCACCGCTGTCCGTCACTTCAGACATTAAGATGAAAAGAGAGGCGAGCCTCTCTTTCATTTAGTTTAGGGCGTGTTTCGAGCGCTGAACTTCACAGAATTTCTAATAGGTTAAGTTCAGTGAACAATTAAGCTGTTAAACTCAACGAGTGGCTGTGCTGATGAAGTTCAGCTCAAAATTATTTGCCTGAACTTAACAAAAAGTCACTTTGGTGAAGTTCAGCCTAGGAGTTCATCACTGAATTCAACAAAAGTTTACTGTTACAGCTTCAAGCATTCGCTAATAGTCAAAAATGACAGTCAAGAACAGAATCGGTTCAATCTGGCCTTGCCAGATTGGCCTACATAGACAATATAGACAAAAAAGAAGTCATCAAAGGGGAGAATACAGTGAAAGTACTAGTCATCGGGGGAGGCGGCCGTGAACATGCGGTCGCGAAGAAACTGTTGTCAGGCAAGTCAGTCGAGGCGGTTTACTGTGCATCGGGAAATCCAGGCATGAAGCGAGACGGAATTAATGTCGTTGCTATACCGCAGGATAATCACGATGCACTGATTGATCTGGTAAAAAAAGAAGGCATTGCCTGGACGTTTGTCGGCCCCGAAGTGCCTCTTTTTAACGGAATAGTCGATGACTTTCAGGCAGAAGGGTTGGCTATTTTTGGTCCCACTCAGGCAGCTACGCAAATTGAAGCGTCAAAAGAGTTTGCTAAAGAACTGATGATGGACAATCATATTCCGACAGCCGCATATCAGTCCTTTGATGATTATAAAAAGGCTTGCCGGTTTGTTGAAAATGGTCCCATTCCGATTGTCATTAAAGCGGATGGACTGGCAGCGGGCAAAGGTGTTGTGGTGGCAGAAACAAAAACAGAGGCACTGAACGCGCTGGAAGATATGATGTGTGACGAGAAATTTGGGAGTGAAAATACCCGAGTTGTGATTGAAGAACACCTGACGGGAGAAGAATTTTCTCTGATGGCTTTTGTCTCAGGTGAGAAAGTCTATCCGATGGTCATTTCTCAAGATCACAAGCGACTGCTTGAAGGGGACAAAGGCCCCAATACAGGTGGGATGGGCGCTTATGCACCGGTCACGCACATTCCCCATTCCATAGTCGATGAAGCGGTAGAACGTATTTTAAAACCGGCCGCAAAAGGCATGGTAAAAAATAAGACGCCTTTTACCGGTGTTTTATATGCAGGGATTATGGCAACACAAGACGGTCCTAAAACAATTGAATTCAATGCCCGTTTCGGCGATCCGGAAACGCAGGTTCTGATGAATCGTCTGGAATCCGATTTGGGTGAAGCGATTCAGGCCATTTTGGATAACAAGGAACCCGATTTGAAGTGGAAAACAGAAGGCGTCAGCCTGGGCGTGGTTGTTGCAGCAGAAGGCTATCCTGAAAGCTACAAAAAAGAGATCCCGTTACAGCTGCCTGAAGAGAATGAAAGCCTGCAGCTTTACTTTGCAGGTGTCTCAGAAAAGGCAGGTCAATTAGTTTCGAATGGGGGCCGAATTTATTTGGTCGAAGCGTCTGCATCTACAATAGAAGCAGCTCAGTCGCTGATTTATTCGACGCTCGATTCAGTCACTCGTCCCGGCTGCATATACAGAAGAGATATCGGTCACCGGGCAGCCAGCTCTACAACGGTTAACACGAAAGCAATTTAACTCAGCATATTATTTAGGAGGCGTTACATTTGGCAATTGAAGTAGGCGTTGTAATGGGAAGCACATCCGACTGGGAAACGATGAAACACGCGTGTGACATCTTGGATGAACTGTCCATTCCGTATGAAAAGAAAGTAGTCTCGGCGCACCGCACACCTGATTTGATGTTTGCGTATGCGGCTGAAGCGCGAGAACGTGGAATCAAAGTCATTATTGCGGGAGCAGGAGGAGCAGCGCATCTGCCGGGTATGCTGGCAGCTAAAACGACTTTGCCAGTCATTGGTGTACCTGTCCAGTCAAAGGCACTCAATGGTCTGGATTCGCTCCTTTCAATTGTACAAATGCCGGGCGGCGTACCTGTCGCAACCGTTGCGATTGGAAAAGCGGGCGCAACCAATGCCGGCCTGCTGGCTGCTCAAATACTTGGAGCCACCCAGCCGGCTGTTGCCGAGCGAATCGAAGCGCGCAGAGAAGCCCTTAAACAAAAAGTAATGGAAAGTAGTGACGACCTTGTCTAATCTGATTAAACCGGGAAGTACGATTGGGATTATTGGAGGAGGTCAGCTAGGTAGAATGCTGGCCTTTTCGGCTAAAGAAAAGGGCTACCGCATTGCCGTTCTGGATCCGACAAAGGACTGCCCAACAGCTCAGGTTGCTGACCGTCACGTTCAGGCAGCTTTTGATGACGCAGATGCCTTGAAAGAACTGGCGGACATGAGCGATGTCTTGACCTATGAATTTGAAAACGTTGATGCTGAAGCAATCAAGCAAGTACTGAAGCGGGTGGCCATAACGATTCCACAAGGAACAGACTTGCTGTTAAACACGCAGAACCGCTTAAGCGAAAAAGATTTTCTGAAAAAAGCAGGGATTCCTATCGCTTCCTATGCTAAAATAAACAGCGAAGACGATTTGAAACAAGCCGTCGAGACCATCGGCTACCCGTGTGTTTTGAAAACTATTCAGGGAGGCTATGACGGGAAAGGTCAGGTTGTTTTAAAAGCAGCCTCGGATTTGCCGGAAGGAAACACTTTGCTTGAAAACGGCATGTGTGTACTGGAAGAATGGGTTTCTTTTGAAAAAGAGCTGTCCATTATGGTGGCACGCAATGCATCGGGAAATAGTGTCACCCTGCCGGTGTCTGAAAATATCCATCAGAACAATATTCTGATGACAAGCATTGTGCCTGCCCGTGCGTCAGATGAGACGTTGAAAAAAGCCCAAGCAATCGCAGAGACTATTGCTGAAAAAATGGACTTGGTCGGCGTAATGGGTGTGGAACTTTTCCTCACTGAAACGGGTGAACTCTACGTTAATGAACTGGCACCGCGTCCCCATAACTCAGGGCACTACTCGATAGAAGCCTGCTCACACTCGCAGTTTGATCTGCACATCAAGGCAGTCTGCGGCTATCCATTGCCGGAAGTAGATCTCTTGAAACCAGCAGTGATGGTCAACATTTTAGGCGAACACCTGGAAGAGGCTTTAAAGCTGAACGAAATAAAACCTTACTGGCATGTACATGATTACGGAAAAAAAGAGGCTAAAACCGGCCGCAAAATGGGTCACGTGACTATTTTGACGGATAATAGAGAAGAGACGCTTAAAGCAATTGAGGAAACGAAAATTTGGAAATAGGAGACTGTGACTATGATTGAACGCTATACCCGACCTGAAATGAAGGAACTTTGGTCAGAAGAGAACCGCTACAAATCCTGGCTGGAAGTCGAAATTCTGGCTGATGAAGCATGGGCTGAACTCGGAGAAATTCCTAAAGAGGACGTACAGAAAATTCGAGAAAAGGCCTCGTTTGACATTGCCCGTATTCTGGAAATTGAAAAGCAGACAAAGCATGATGTGGTGGCGTTCACCCGTGCAGTTTCCGAGTCACTTGGTGACGAGAAAAAATGGGTTCACTACGGTTTAACCAGTACCGATGTTGTGGATACGGCTTACGGCTACCAGCTGAAACAGGTGAATGATGTCTTGAGAAAGGACTTGCAGCAGCTGCTTGACGTGATTGGGGAAAAAGCGAAAGAACATAAATATACGGTGACAATGGGACGGACTCACGGGGTGCATGCTGAACCGACAACCTTTGGCCTGAAGTTGGCTTTATGGTATTCAGAAATGAAACGCCACATTGAACGCTTCGAACATGCAGCAAAAGGCGTGGAAGCCGGCAAGATAAGTGGTGCAGTCGGGACCTTTGCCAATATCCCGACTTTTGTCGAAAAGTATGTCTGTGAAAAACTGGGCACGCGTCCACAGGAAATTTCAACTCAAGTTCTTCCACGCGATCTGCATGCGGAATACTTAAGTTCGATTGCGTTGATTGCGACCAGTGTGGAAAAGTTTGCGACCGAAATAAGAGGCCTGCAGAAATCAGAAACCCGGGAAGTCGAAGAAGGCTTTGCCAAAGGTCAGAAAGGCTCATCTGCCATGCCCCATAAGCGTAATCCGATTGGTTCAGAAAACATGGCCGGTCTGGCTCGTGTCATTCGTGGGCATATGGTGACGGCTTATGAAAATGTCAGTCTGTGGCATGAACGTGACATCTCACATTCTTCTGCCGAACGGATTATCCTGCCGGACAGCACGACTCTACTGAACTATATGCTGAACCGTTTTTCCAACATTGTCCGTAACCTGACGGTATTTCCGGAAAACATGAAGCGGAACATGGATGCCACACTTGGTCTGATATACTCTCAGCGCGTATTGTTGAAACTGATTGATAAAGGCCTGAGCCGTGAAGAAGCTTACGATTTGGTCCAGCCAAAAACGGCTGTTGCCTGGGATGAACAGACGGCTTTCCGCCCCTTGCTTGAAGAGGACGAGAAAATCATGTCCATTCTTTCTAAAGACGATATCGAAGAAGCCTTTGACTATAATTACCACCTGAGAAATGTCGATGAAATTTTTGAACGCGTTGGCTTAGCTTAAGTAGCGTGGTACCCTATAGAAACAGAGAAATCTGTGCCTATAGGGTTTTCTGTTAGCCAGTTTGTTTGAGGAAGGATGAGGATTGTTGAAAATAATTATGTTCAGTGTACGGGAAGACGAAAAAGAGGCCGTAAAGGAATGGGAAAAACGGAGTAACATTAGTGTCACCACAGTGAGTGAAGATCTATCCAGTGAAAATATTAATTTGGTAAAAGGATTTGATGGACTGTCCATCCAGCAAGTCACCGACCTTCATGATGAAGAAATTTACCAGAAGCTGGCTGACTTTAACATTAGACAGATTTCCCTTCGGACGGCTGGCTATGACATCATCGATACGGAGATGGCAAAAACATACAAGCTGACGATTACGAATGTGCCGGCTTACTCTCCGCGTTCAGTTGCTGAACTGGTTCTGGCGCAGACAATGCGTCTGATTCGTCATTTTCCAAGCCTGGAGTCACATCTGGCTCAGGGAGACTTCCGCTGGCGCGGACTGGTTGCCAAGGAAATTCACACCCTGACCATCGGGATTATTGGTGCAGGAAAAATTGGCAGCACGGCTGCTCGTTTATTTCACGCCCTGGGAGCTGAGGTCATTGCTTACGATCCGGTTCGAAGAGAAGAGCTAGAAGCTGTACTGACTTACAAAGAGTCTCAAAAAGACGTGCTGGAAGCTTCAGATGTCGTTAGTCTGCATGTTCCGTTAGACCTATCCACTATAAATTTGATTGATGAAGAAGCGCTAAATCAGATGAAGCCAAAAGCTTACCTCATCAATGCAGCCAGGGGACCGGTCGTTGACACAGAGGCCTTAATCAAAGCGCTGGAAAGAGGGAAGCTCGCTGGAGCGGCTCTGGACACCCTGACCAATGAACAAGGCGTCTTTAACCAGGATTTGAGAAAGAAGGAACTGCCTGACAATCTGAAACAGCTGATGGCTATGGATAATGTCCTGATTACGCCTCACATCGGCTTTTACACAACGGAAGCCGTCCGCAACATGGTAGACATTGGTTTGGATAATACAGTAGCTGTTTTGAAAAACGGGAAAAGTAAAAATGAAGTCCATTGAAGAACAATACTCTTATAAATTCGGATTTAATGTTAGAGAAGTAACGTTAGTTGAACTCAATTGATACTAGAATTAAAGAGCTATATTTAAATCCTATGAATATTGATAGAACCTGAACAATTCATACTTTTCGTTGAAACATGTGCCAACTGCCTAACGGCAGCTTAAATTTACTTTTTCATTTTCACCTGTTAAGTGATGAAAAAAGAACCCCATTCTGATATGGTAAAGGTGTC
>NZ_BAAGPH010000016.1:0-52581 GCF_054784355.1 Alkalibacterium psychrotolerans
CCTCCTGGAGTACGTGTCTTAGTCGACAACCTAATTGTACCATATGGGGGGGTTCCTTTTTTCTATGTTTTAAAAAAGTTGATTTATCAGGTGTTAAACACGACAAATAATTATGAAATTGGCTCAAGTAGGCAAATTATAGCGACCCAAACACACAACTTTCACAAAAACGCCGTAATATACAGTAATATTTTAACAAGGACGGAGTATGCAGGTCAAACTATACGCTTAGTACGGCTTTTTTCATGAAAACTATTTGTTGTTTTCATAAATGTAAGAATTTCATGTTATAATTGACACGATTTCGTAACTTCTAATCTAATTCTTAGAAAGCTTTCTGTATAGGTTTCGTAAACGATAACATTTCACAACCTCTTTTGCTGTAAAGGTAAATTATTTTACACTATAACCTTTATTTGGTACATTTAAAGGGTGAAGAGATACAAATAACAACTGTTTTCAACCAGTCAAACATTAACATATTTTAATTAAGGAGGGGCTTTTATTGACTACAAAAGTAGAAATAAAAAATCTAACAAAGATTTTTGGTAAAAAAGAACGTCAGGCTTTAGAACTAGTTAAAGAAGGACAGTCTAAAGAAGAAATTCTTAAGAAAACCGACGCGACAGTCGGTGTCAACAAAGCAAGCTTTAAAGTGGAACAAGGCGAAATATTCGTAATAATGGGGCTTTCCGGAAGTGGTAAGTCCACATTGGTTCGTATGCTGAACCGTTTAATCGAACCGACTGAAGGTAACATCCTCATCGACGGTGAAGATATTTCAACCATGGATAAAGACGCACTGCGAAAAGTTAGACGAGAAAAAGTCTCAATGGTATTCCAGAATTTCGGACTGTTTCCTCACCGAACAATCTTAGAAAATACTGAATACGGTCTGGAAGTACAAGGCGTTGATAAGTCTGAACGCCAGAAAAAAGCCGAAAAGGCATTAGATAATGCCGGACTTCTTCCATATAAAGACCAATATCCAAATCAGCTGTCAGGTGGTATGCAGCAGCGTGTCGGTCTGGCACGAGCGCTCGCCAACGATCCTGAAATTCTTCTGATGGACGAAGCCTTTTCAGCTTTGGACCCATTAATTAGAAAAGACATGCAGGATGAATTGCTCGAAATGCAAGAAACGATGCATAAAACAATTATTTTCATTACTCACGACTTAAACGAATCTCTGCGTATTGGTGACCGTATCGCCATTATGAAAGACGGAGAAGTTGTTCAAGTCGGTACAGGAGAAGAAATACTGACAAATCCTGCCGATGATTATGTTGAGCGTTTCGTGGAAGATGTGGACCGTTCACGCGTTCTTACAGCGGAAAACATTATGGACAAACCTCAGACGCTTCGTCTGAAACAAAGCGGACCACGAGTGGCTATGCAACGCATGAAGGCTGAGAATTTGAGCAATATGCTGGTTATTGATAAAAATAACGTTTTACGAGGATATGTGACAGATGAAGATGTTCTTGAAGCTGTCAAAGCGGGTGCACAAGATCTTCAGTCTATTCTCAGAACGGACATTCCTAAAGTTTCAAGAGAAACTTTAGTCAACGAACTTTATCACATTATTCATGACAGTTCGACTCCAGTAGCTGTTGTCGATAAAGATGACAAACTGCTCGGTGTCGTTGTAAGAAGTCTGGTACTTGGTGCGCTAGTCAAGGATCAGGACCGAGAGGAGGAAATAGTTAATGAATAATAGTTTATTATTAGACCAGATACCTCAGCTGCCTGTTTCACAATGGATGGGCGATTTGATTGACTGGTTGACACAGAACTTATCTTGGCTCTTCGGAGCAATCCGGGATAGCGGATCGTGGTTAATGGACGGTTTAACTGATTTACTTCTAGTTATCCCGCCGG
This sequence comes from Alkalibacterium psychrotolerans, assembly GCF_054784355.1. NCBI lineage: Bacteria > Bacillati > Bacillota > Bacilli > Lactobacillales > Carnobacteriaceae > Alkalibacterium > Alkalibacterium psychrotolerans. The sequence goes on from NZ_BAAGPH010000016.1 coordinate 1,882, forward strand.
AACTCTTTATTATCTTGCTCGTTGCTCTTGCTTTCTTTGCTAACGGCAAGAAACTCGGTTTACCGGTATTCACACTGATTGGCTTGATTTATATCTACAACCAGGCTTTATGGGAGCCGTTAATGTACACCATTACACTTGTTCTCGTAGCCAGTCTCTTGTCCATTGTTATCGGTGTTCCGGTGGGAATCTGGATGGCTAAAAGTAAAACCGCCAACTGGATTATCACCCCTATACTCGATTTCATGCAGACTATGCCGGCTTTTGTTTACCTGATTCCAGCCGTTGCATTCTTCGGAATCGGTATGGTACCTGGTGTGTTCTCCGCTATTATATTCGCGCTTCCACCAACCGTTCGTTTCACTAACTTGGGTATTCGCCAGGTTAACGATGAAATGATTGAAGCTGCGGAAGCATTTGGTAGTACGGGCTCACAGCGTTTATTCAAAGTTGAACTGCCTTTGGCTAAACCAACAATTATGGCTGGAATTAACCAGACCGTGTTGCTTGCCCTATCAATGGTTGTTATAGCCTCAATGATTGGAGCACCAGGACTCGGAGAACGCGTAATCAATGCCTTACAGCGTGCTCAAGTTGGACCAGGGTTCGTAGCTGGATTCGCCTTAGTTGTACTGGCAATCATCTTGGACCGTGTCATGCAAGGGTTTAACAAAGCTAAAAACGAATAATTAGACAAATCAACTATATCTACACACACTTAAGGAGAGATTTATGATGAATACGACTTGGAAAAAATTAGGATTGACCGCAGCATCTGCTTCAGCACTATTTTTAGCAGCCTGTGAAGATAATGGTGATACAGCCGATAACGGTGAAGAAATCGAATCAGTTGTTGATGGAGACGAAATCACTTTAGCTTATGTCAGCTGGGATTCAGAAATTGCTTCAACCAACGTTGTTGGAACTGTTCTTGAAGATTTAGGTTATGACGTAACAATGACAGCACTAGATAACGCAATTGTTTGGGAATCTATTGCTACTGGTGATGCCGACGGAATGGTTTCCGCTTGGTTACCACAAACTCACGGTCCTCAACTTGAGCAACACGAAGACAACATTGTAAGCTTAGGGGTTAACCTTGAAGGTGCAGTTGTTGGATTAGTCGTTCCTGAATACATGGACGTTGATTCTATTGCTGACTTATCAGACGAAGCTGGTCAAACCATTACAGGTATTGAAGCCGGTGCTGGTGTTGTCGCTGGAGCTGAAGAAGCACTTGAAGTTTACGATAACCTTGAAGGCTGGAGCGTACAAACTTCTTCATCTGGAGCAATGGTGACTGAATTAAACTCTGCTTACCAGAACGAAGAAGAAATCATCGTAACAGGTTGGTCTCCACACTGGAAGTTTTCTTCATATGACTTGAAATACCTTGAAGATCCAGAAGGCGTATTCGGAGATGCAGAAGTTATTGAAACATTCGTCCGTCAAGGTCTAGAAGACGACATGCCGGAAGCATACCAAGTACTGGACAACTTCTACTGGGAAACAGAGGACATGGAAGAAGTTATGCTTGAGATTGAAGAAGGTGCCGATCCTGCAGATGCAGCACGTAACTGGGTTGACAACAACCAGGATATCGTTTCTGAATGGACAGAAGGTTTAGGCGAATAATCTTTGAATAGATTATCCTAATTTAATAAATTTAAAAAATCACCTAATGAGCGTTTACCGTTCATTAGGTGATTTTTTGTTAGTCTTTCAAATAGTCCAGCGCATAGCGGACATGCAGCTCGGTGGCATAAACCAGGCCTTCTTCCGCAATATCAAATTTCTCATGATGATGACCATACCATGTGTCTGAATCATCCAAATCACGGGTACCTACCCGTGCGTACACTCCCGGTGCTTTAGAAAGGAAATCGGCAAAATCATCTGCCCCCAGACTTTTGGGCTGACTTCTAATGACATTGTCTTCTCCAACGATTTCCTCGGCAATACGCGCTGCGCGGTTTGACGGTTCCTCTGCATTGATTAAAGGAGCTGCTGCATCGTAATTTTCAAACTCTACTGTCGCTCTGTGTGACTCGGCAACACTTTCTGCTACACGCTTTACAGCTGCCAGCACATGTTCTCTCGTCTCATGGCTGAAGGTTCGGACTGTTCCTTCCAGAACTGCCTGATTGGCCACGATATTATAGCGTGTGCCTGCATTCAACACACCAACGGCCACAACCACATTGTCCAGCGGGCTGACTTCCCTGCCAACTATACTTTGCAGTTCGACTGTAATCGCAGCAGCGGCCAGCAGGGCGTCGATTCCTTTATCCGGCTGAGCAGCATGAGCACTTTTGCCATGAACCTTAATTTTAAATATATCGCATGAGGCGTTGGTGGCTCCTGGGACGGAAACGATTTTGCCGACCGGTACACTTGAATCGAGATGAAGGCCAAAAACCTGATCCACTCCCTCAACAAAGCCTCCTTTTACAAATTGCCTTGCGCCGGCACCTATTTCCTCTGCCTGCTGAAAGGCCAGTTTAATTGTGCCGGTAAACTGGTCTTCCTGCCTCTTCAGTATTTTTGCAGCACCCAGCAGAGCCGCTGTGTGCCCATCATGTCCACATGCATGATGTAGACCCGGATTCCTTGATTTATAGGGTTTGTCTTTCGCGTCTTCCAGCTCCAGTGCATCGATATCTGCACGGAGTAGGACTGTTTTTCCCGGACCTTTTTTTCCTTTAATCGTACCGATTGCTCCTGTTTCCCCAACTGATTCATAGGGAATAGCTAGTTTATCCAGTTCTTGTTTGATGCGTTTGATTGTCTCGTATTCTTTCAGGCTAGCTTCAGGATACTGGTGAAAGTATCGTCTTAAGCCAATAACTTCTTCTGCCCCCTCAAGAACTTGGGCTTTTATTGATGAACCGGTTAGTGTTGTGCTCATTACACTCATTCCTTCCGCATACTAGTCGTTTAGTTTTGATAAGGTTTAGCTGTGTTATTAGTCCCAGGCGGGAATGGATGATCCGGCTGACGACTCTTCTATTACTTCTTTGGTATCTTCTGACTGATAGGCATCAACAATTGCCTGGTATACCTCATTTTCCGTATCGTCTTCTCTGGCAACAATAATATTGACGTAAGGTTCCGACTGATCGTTGACCGGTTCAAGAAAGATGGAATCTTCTGACGGTACGAATCCTGCATCCACAGCCATGCCTGAGTTGATTATGGAGACAGCCACATCCTGAAGTGCTCTGGCGGTTTGCGCCGCATCCAGTTCCTGAATATCCAGATTCAGTGGGTTGTCTGTGATATCATTTACTGTTGGTGTGACTCCTGCTTCTTCATCCACCGATAGCAAACCGGCTGTCTGCAGAAGTAAAAGGGCACGTCCGCCATTGGTGACGTCATTAGGAATGGCCACCGAGTCATTTTCTTCCAGTTCATCGATATCAGTCAGACTGTCCGAATAAATTCCCAGTGGAGCAATGACTGTATCGCCGATTGGCACGAGCTGTGTGCCGCTGTCTTCATTAAATGATTCAAGGAAGAGCTTGTGCTGAAAGGCGTTCAAATCAATGTCCCCCTGTGCTAATGCATTATTCGGCTGAGAATAATCAGTAAAGCGAACAAGTTCAACTTCAATGCCTTCTTCTCTTTCCAGCTTTTCTATCACAAAATCCCAGACATCATTATCTTCCCCTACAACACCGAGTGTCACTGTTTCATCACTTCCGGCTGCCGCACCGCACGCCGCTAATATCACTGTTAGTAAGCTTAATCCTAATGTCACTGCCCATTTTTTAATGTTTTTCATCTTTAATTTCCCCTTTTTGTTTTAATTTTAATGACTTGTTTTTCTTACTAGATAATTGCCGATAACCTGACTGATCATAACGATAATTAAAATAGCGATTGTGGCAACGAGTGTCACGTCATCCTGGAATCGATTGTAGCCTCTGGCAATCGCCAGGTTTCCCAGCCCACCTGCGCCGACTGCTCCTGCCATGGCGGTGAGTCCAATTAGATTAATAATGGTGACCGAAGATACGCGAATTATAGAGGGCAGGCCTTCTTTTAAGTAAACTCGAACTATAATTTCAAAAGGAGAAGATCCCATTGCCTCTGCCGCTTCGACCACTCCCTGATCCACTTCCAGCAGGGCATTTTGTACCTGCCTTGAATAAAAGGGAACCGTGCCCACCACTAAAGGTACAATTGCTGCTGTCGTACCGATAGATGTTCCAACAATCAGACGGGTGATTGGTGCAATCAAGGCCAGCATGATGATAAAGGGTACTGAACGAAAGGCGTTGACTCCTTTTTCAAGTAAATCATACAGCTTCTGATTTTCCAAAATGCCGTGTCTTTCGGTAACGACTAGTGTGATACCTAGGATAACACCCAAAATTCCAGCTATCACTGCTGTCACTCCTACCATATACAAGGTTTCCCAGATACTGTTGAGTATTTCCGGTTGAATACGTAACGCGTTTTCGAACGTTGTTTCAAACCAATTGACCATAGTAATTCCTCCTTACCCAATTTTCTTTCTGTTTAACGGTATGACTCTTTGTTCGTAGTCTAGCTGATTGACTTTAACGTGATTTGATTCAAGGAAAGCTATAGACTTTTCTCTCTGTTTCTTCTCACCGGACAATACGACAATCAGATTGCCCACAGGTGTCTGCTGCAGTATTTCCACATTTCCGTATAAGATATTCGTCGTGACCCCAAACTGGGCATACAGGCTGGCTATCAGCGGTGTACTCGTACTTTCGCCCACATAGGTGATACTGGCGAGCACGTCTTCCTCTGTCAGCTCAAGCAGCGTCGGGTGCTTCCTGATTTTTTCAAGAGCCTTGTCAATATGAGTCGCCGTATCAATAAATTCATGCGTCAAGGCTTCTTTCGGCTCCGTAAACAGTGACACCAAATCCCCTTTTTCAACGACTTTCCCATCGTCCATCACCGCTACTTTATTGCAGATTTCTTTTACTACCTGCATTTCGTGTGTGATGATGACAATGGTCAAAGACAATTTTTTATTGAGTTTCTTCAGCAGTTCCAGAATTGATGACGTCGTTTTAGGGTCCAGTGCGCTCGTTGCTTCGTCGCATAATAGGACTTCCGGATCATTGGCCAGTGCCCGAGCAATGGCCACACGCTGCTTCTGACCTCCTGACAACTGGGAGGGATAGGTGTGTTTTTTATCTGAAAGTCCCACCAGTTCAAGCAGTTCATCTATTTTTTTATCCATCTCTTTTTTAGACAAGCCCGAATGTTTCAGTGGGTAAGCAATATTTCCGGCGACTGTCCGGGCACGCATCAAGTTAAAGTGCTGGAATATCATACCAATCTTCTTACGTGCCGTCCGCAGTGACTTGGGTGGCAAAGCTGACAAGTCTTCTCCGTCTACGATTACCTGACCAGCCGTGGGCCTTTGAAGAAGGTTAATGGTGCGTACCAACGTACTCTTACCCGCTCCGCTGTAGCCCACAATGCCATAAATGTCTCCCTTATCTACTGAAAGCGTCACGTTTTGTACGGCATTGACTGTCTGCCTTTCATCTTCGAATGTTACATCTACCTTTTTCAATTCAATCATGTGAATCCCCCTATGACTCATTTCTTTTGTAAATAAAAAAGCCGTTCATCCTCTCAACCAGACCTGATCTGATTAAAAGGACGAACGACTAGTCCGTGTTACCACCTTTATTCGAACCGCCTAAGGCCGGTCCCTCAAAGAACACAGGAGTTGCCTCCTAAGTTCAGGCGCTGTAGTGGGCGCACCCATGATAATCTTATGCCAAAAGACACTCGGTATCCTGCTTCGAGCCCATTTTCCACTTACTCAAGCAAACCTGTTTTCACCAGTTCAGGCTCTCTGTCATTGCTGTCTTGTAAGTGTACTCTACTCTTCATAGCAGTGTGTACTATTCAAATTTATTCCAATAAAAAAACGTCCTTAAAAAATCTCCATCTTTCAGAAGATTTTCTAAGGACGACTTAACTGTATGTGTCGTGTTACCACCTTAATTTACAGCACCATCTCTAGTGCTGCCTCTGCCAGTGCACAGGATTGCTCCTGTAGACTGCGTCACTGTAACGGGTGAACCCGTAGTAGACTTAGCCTGAACGGTTTGCCTACTCCACTCCAAGATCATTTTCCATTTATTCACTCTTATCTGCTCTCACCTCACGCAGACTCTCTGAGAAGACTTCCTAAATGTACTTTTCTTTTCACATTGTTTTCACTGAATATTTTAATTTTTGAACTTGAGTATTACTATAAAGTCTCAGCAAGTATTTGTCAAACCTTTATTTAAACTTTTTTTGAAAAACATCTGGTTTAACAGGAAAACTATTTTTTAATGCTCCTAACTATCAGTTATTTCCAGGTTCTTAAAGATCGAGCTGGGTCAACAGTTTCGGCGCTGAAGCATAAATTGCAGCTGCTCCAAGCGGGGCTGTAACAATAATAGATAAGACGGCCAGCGCTAAAATCGTTGCACCCTGTTCTGCTCCCATTGCTAGAGGCATGGCTCCAATTGCTGCCTGAACCGTTGCTTTAGGTGTGTAGGCAATCATACAAAAGATTCTTTCTTTTGTATTTAAAGGTGTACCCATCGTCGCAATCCAGACGCCTAAACTTCTTCCCAGCAAACCGAGTATGATGATAAGAAGGCCAATTGACCCTGCTTCCAGTGCCACTTCGATGTTAACTTCTGCTCCGACCAATGCAAAGAGAAGAATCTGAAGAAAGACCCACAAGCCGGCTAAAGACTGATTGAAATGGTTGGTATGCTCGGGAATTTTTTCGAGCAGTAGAAAACCAATCGTCATCACACCAAGCAGGGCTGCTATCCCTACATGTTCGCCCCATTCGACAAAGAGGATGGAAACGGCAATCAGAAGCAGCAGCTTTTCTACGTATTTGTTTTTAATTTCCTTGAATACGAAAACGGCAGCATAAGCGATTGCCGCTCCACCCAGTACACCAACAATAATACTGAATGGAATAAAGGCCAGATCCAGTACAAGTGAGCTATCTCCTCCACTTGTTCCCAAGCCGAGGAAAAACGTAAACAACGTGATGGCAAAGACATCATCAATGGATGTCCCTGCCAGCAGAAGTGTGGGTACCTGTTTATCTTCACCAAAACGCTTTTCTTTCAAGTCGAGCATACTTGGTACCACGACAGCAGGGGATACGGCCGCAATAATAAACCCCAGCATCCCAGCTTCGGCAAAGGAGAAGTTCATCAAGTAATACGCCAGTGCTGTAATGGTCAAGCCTTCCAAAATACAGGGTAAGCTGCTGATTTTCAGCGCTATCGTTCCAACCTGTTTAATCTGATTTTTTTTAATGCCTAAGCCTGCCCTAAGTAAAATGATAATTAGAGCAAAGGTACGAATGCCTTGAGACACTAACAACAAATCGGCATCAAGCCAGTCGAGTACATAAGGGCCCAGCAGCACGCCTGCAAACAGCATACCGATTAAAGGGGGTAATTTCAGCCGGGAAACCAGCTTCCCTCCGATGTACCCCATTAGTAAAATTAAACCGATTCCCGTTAACATATTCCTGTGCTCCTTCTTTATGTAGACAGCTGGAGAAGCTCTTCTCCAGCTATTATATTTAGTGAATGGCGCCGCCTATTTCTTTAATGTCCTCTTTACCATGGTAAGCAACAATTGCTTCAATGCCAGCATGTAGACCCGTTTTAATATCTTCCAGATTCATTGACGGCTGATTCGGCTTGCTGACAACCTGTTCCGGAATAAAGGGAACATGGACAAAGCCGCCCGTTTTTCCCGGGAATTCATTTTCGATATGATAAAGCACCTGGTACATGATGTGGTTGCAGACAAAGGTTCCGGCCGAATTGGACACAGTTGAAGGAATCCCGGCGGACCGCATATTTTCTACCATCGCCTTGATGGGAAGCGAACTGAAGTATGCTTCTTTCCCATCTGCCTGAATTTTTTCGTCTATCGGCTGATTCTGTTCATTGTCCGGAATGCGGGCATCATCTATGTTGATGGCCACACGCTCGGGAGTCACACCAAACCGACCACCGGCCTGCCCGACACAGAGGATGACATCCGGATTGGTTTTTTCTATTTCTTTTTTAAGAACTGAAAAAGATATGTGAAACACGGTTGGTATTTCCAGTTTCACAATCTCAGCATCCGCTATCTTGTCACCCAAAAGCTTCACTGCTTCATAGGCCGGATTTACTTTTTCCCCGCCAAATGGATCAAAACCTGTAACTAAAATTTTCATTTCGTCTCATCCTTTCCTTTTTTTAAAATGCCCAAACGTACATTAAACCAATGTGGACAACAATCATAATTAGTGCATATGGAAGCTGTTCACGAATAACACCGTTTGGATTTTTCATTTCCAGCAGTGCAACTGGAAGGGCATTAAAGTTGGCTGCCATCGGAGTCATTAAGGTACCGCAATATCCCGCTGTCATGGCCAGTGCACCAGCAATAACAGGATCTGCTCCTTGAGCAATGACGAAAGGCACACCAATACCAGCTGTAATAACGGTAAACGCTGCAAAGGCATTTCCCATAATCATAGTAAACAGTACCATGCCAAGCACATATGCCACAACTCCGAGTAACTGATTGCCTTCAGGAACGACCGTTGAAATCATACCGGAAATGACTTCACCGACTCCGGCTGCTGTAAAGATAACCCCTAGTGCCGCAAGTAACTGAGGCAAAATACCGACAGTTCCAACTTGACGAACCATCCGGTCTCCTTCGTGAAGAGCCGTTTTGGATGACGACTTAGTTATCAGCATACCGATAATCAGCGAGAGTACAGCAGCCATACCAATACCGACTTGCCCTCCTAGAGGAGTGAACTGTGCTACCACAATAGCTATAAAAGCCAAGGAAACAACGGGAATGAATATTTTGTTTCCGATACGTTTGCTGCTAGCTTGAGCTTCTTCTTCAGTGGCCTCTTTTATCGGACCTATTTTCACTTTATTCATGAATGTCAACACACCCATGCCTACCACTATCAATCCGCTGATAAACGGCGGAATGAATCGTCCCAGAGAGAAAGTGATTGCCAGTAAAAACCAGAAGGCTGCTGTCGGTAACCGAGTGGGGTGCTGTTCGTCTGTAACGATTCTGAATCCAGTATACGCCATCAGCAGGCCTGTCAGTATGAAAAAGAACTCTAGCAAGTAATCTGAAATAAGCTCCATTATTTATCCTCTCCTTCCTTGCGTGTTGGCTCTTCACCTAAACGCTTATCAAATATAATATTAGATACAATGACTAGGATAAGAGCTATGAATGCTACCGGAAGTGATGCTTGGGCAATGCTTACTGCAGATACATCGTAACCTAAAGATTCCAATGTTCCTGCTATTAGAAGGACACCTGACGCAGCAATAAAAGTATTTTGGGCAAAGAAATTTCCCAAGTTTTCCATCGCTGCCGATTTTGCCTTAATTTTCTCCTGAGTCTTTTCATTATCCTTATCAAATTTCGTTTTAGCAGAAGCCTGAGCCATCGGTTCGATGAGCGGACGAACGAATTGAGTGTGTCCCTGTATACGAATAGAGAAGAAACCAGCCAATTCACGGATAGCCATGTATAGCGACAGGAAACGACCTGTTGTCAGCCCCTTTACTCCTTCTATCAGGCGTGTAGCCTGTTGCCTTAAACCAAATCGTTCTGTCAGCCCAATCATAGGTAATGTCAGAAAGAATAACGTTACAAGACGGTTAGATACAAATGCTTCTCCTAACAAGGTTAGAAACTCCATGATAGATAAACCCGATACTAGCGCAGTAGCCAGCCCAGCGACGATAACAACTGCTATTGTATCCACCTTCAAAATAAAACCTATAAGTATTATTAAAATACCTATTAAACGAATATATTCCATAAATTCTCCTCCTTATATCAGTCTAGTATAAAGTAAACTCTTCTATCCTTTCAATAGCCGTCAGTGACTATATAAGAACTCAAATTTTCCAGATTTAATCTTTACTTGTGAAAATCACAGACAATTTCTTGTACAAGTACTTTAATTTCAGCTGGAAATACTTGATAATTACTTTCTTCGGCAGACTCCGCAACAACATTTCACCGAGCATACCGAACTGGGCCTCACATCGGTCTGCTCGGCTTGTTTTTTTGCTCGAGTATACCGAAGTAGGCACCTCTTCGGCAATCTCGACTGATTTTTGATTTGGGTGTGCCAAAGTATTCTAAAGTTCGGCATGCTCAAAATTATTTTTTAAGCAGTTTACCCAGGCGACACTTTTTTCAGCATACTCAGCTCTGTCCTTACGCCCACTTTACCTAACCACCGGCAACTAGAGCATACTCCAGCTAGACAAGTGCTTGAGTCTGCCAAATAACTGCCTAGTTAGGTAAACTTATCAGAATCACCCCGCTGACTCTACCTAAGTCACACTCAATGCTGTTCAGACACGCTCTAAGGCGTGTCTGTTCCTTTATAAAAGCTTTTAAAATTACGAAAAAAGGAATGCGCCTGCAGGACGCATTCCTTTTTTCGTAATTTTTAGTGATTGTTTCGGGATAAAAGCTTAATAGCGTGTTCGGCGGTCCGGATCGATTCTCTTCCAGCGTATGGTGGTGTCCATATTTTCCAGCTTGACAATCTGGGTACACTGATAGGTTCGGTACCAGGATTTAATATTAGGGGTCATGCTGTTCACGACACGCTCAAGGCTTGCGCCTTTAGGTGTGTCCCATGAGTCCGGAAAGGACAGGTTAATAATAGCTTTTCCCTGCTGATAGACCACATTATATTTCCCGTGAAGTTTTCCCGCGTCTCCAGAAGGACGAATTTCAAAGTCCCCATACATAGGTTTGGCATCCATGACTTCCCGGTGATTTGGAAAGGCTGGTGAAAATTCTACTTCTATTGGATGAGTTTCATGATTAACTGTAATTTTTTTCAGCTTATATAAATCATTAGAGGATTCGTAAAGGTACGTATTGTCTTTACCTTCTGCGATTCCGTTCTCATCGATTTCAACCCGCTCCAGTTTATACCTGCCTGCTTCATTGAAGTTAGTCACAACCGTGTTTGTTGAAAACTCAACATAGTACCGCGCCTGGAAATCTTTCGGAAAGGCAAACGGATCTACGTCAATCATTTCTCCATCAATGGACAGGAAAATATCCGTATCTCTCTTGCGCGCAAAGTCGAAGTTATACAGGAAAAACAGCGGCATGGAATGTGGCTCTGACAAGTGATTCCCTACAGATGGGAGCCACGTCAATGGCGTGGAATCTTTATCGATGCGTTCATCCACGTACATAACCGTCCGGCGGCCCAGTTTGTCATTAAATACAAAGCCAGCATCCAACTGTCCATCTACATGTTCAAAATAAGCCTCGTCAAAGGGAACCACATGACGCTCCTTGAGACCTTTTCCTCCCACAGAAAAGATATCCTCTTCTTCCGACATGTTTAATGTATCCTGGACGTAGGAATCTCTATAACCATCCGTTCGCCAGGCCAGGACACGGAATCCTTCTCCGTAGGGTTCGCCGTTTATATAATGAAATTCGAACGCTTCGTACTCACTGTCCGGATTTTTATGGAAGTGGAACATGGCCATTTTTTTAATTGGCCTCAGCTTAAAACGAAAAGGGACATATGCTTTACCTTTTTTCATCATTTCACCTTCTTTATCAGTCTCGTCTATCTTCTTCATAGTCATCTTTAAATATTAAAAAGGTATAGTTTCTTTAATGATACACTATTTTTGAGTCAGTGTAATCAATTTTGATTGAATTAACTTCTTAACTCATTTGATGTTTCTATGTAAAAAGACCATTTCTGCAAGGAGAAATGGTCTTTTGTCAATCAGTTTAAGATTTAACAGATACGACAGTGTAACTTGTATCTTCGAGAGCCTGTCTGATTCTGTCTTCTGACAGTTCGGTTTGAGACGTCAATGTGGCTTCTTTTGCTTCCAGATTCACGTCGACTTCCTGTATGCCTTCCAGTTGCGTGAATGCTGCTTTAACTGACTTAGCACATCCCTGACAACTCATGCCTTCTACTGTTGCTGTGTAATTCATATGAACACTCTCCTTAGTTAATTTATATTAATTTGCTAATGCTTGAGCCGATGTTGGCTTAAATTTTTTCAATCGCAACGCGTTCAATAGAACGGATACTGAACTGAAACTCATCGCTACTGCTGCAAAAACCGGATTTAACAGTGGCCCACCTAATAAGAATAACAGACCCATCGCAATTGGTATACCAATAACATTATAGGCAAATGCCCAGAACAGGTTCTGCTTGATATTTTTCAAGGTATCTTCACTCAGTTCGATGGCTGTCAGAACTTCTTTGACATCACTTCTCATCAGAACGACATCGGCGGATTCTACCGCTACATCTGTTCCTGATCCGATAGCAATCCCGATATCGGACTGAGCGAGAGCCGGTGCATCGTTAATCCCGTCTCCGACCATGGCCACTTTTTTACCTTCAGACTGAAGTTTCTTCACTTCATTTGCCTTGTCTTCCGGCAGGACATCACTCAGCACACGGTCGATGCCGGCTTTTTGCGCGACGGCATTCGCTGTACGCGTATTGTCGCCCGTAATCATGGCTACTTCAATGCCGCGTTTTTTCAGCGCTTTAATGGTTTCCATACTATTTTCCTTGAGAGTGTCCGCAACGGCAATCAACCCTTCGACTTTTCCATCAATCGCCAGATACATCGGTGTTTTCCCTTCATCCGCCAATCGGTCCGCTGCATTTTCCAGTGCCTGATAGTCAAGCGACTGCTCCGTCATCAGCTTTTTATTTCCGAAGAAAATCGTCTTGCCTTCGACAACTGCTTTTAATCCCTGACCCGGTATCGCTTCAAAGTCTGAAGCATCCTGTGCAGCAATGCCTTTTTCTTCAGCCTCTTTAACGATGGCTTCTCCAAGGGGGTGTTCACTACCTTTTTCAGCAGAAGCCGCCATTCTCAGTAAACTTTCTTCCGTTACCGTCGCTTGTTTGGAAAGGACAGTATCTGTTACGACAGGTTTCCCTTCTGTCAGTGTGCCTGTCTTGTCAAATACAACTGTCTGAATATTGTGAATGCTTTCCAGCGCATCGCCACTCTTAATGAGTACGCCGTGTTCAGCCCCTTTACCTGTACCGACCATTATCGCTGTCGGTGTCGCCAAGCCTAAAGCACATGGGCAGGCGATAACGAGAACAGAAATCAGGATGGTCAGTGCAAAGATAAAGCTCTGTCCGGCAAGCAGCCAGACGATGCCTGAGATAAAGGCCAGTGCCATCACTATTGGTACAAAGTAACCGGTAATTATATCGGCAAGTTTCGCAATCGGTGCTTTAGATCCCTGGGCTTCTTCTACGAGCTGAATAATTTGAGAGAGCGTTGTATCTTTTCCTACTTTTGTTGCGCGGTAGTCAATCGAGCCGTTCTTGTTCATGCTCGCTCCAATGATGCTGTCGCCTTCCGCTTTTTCAACCGGCATACTTTCTCCAGTCAGCATCGCTTCATCGACTGCTGTTCGGCCTTTGATAATGACACCATCAACGGGCATTTTTTCACCCGGACGCACACGGACAATATCTCCGGGCGCCACTTCTTCAATCGCTACTTCTTCTTCATTTCCATTGTGCACAATACGGGCTGTTTTGGGTGCCAGATCCATCAGTTTCTGTATGGCTTCTGACATGCGTCCCTTGGAGCGTTCTTCAAGGTATTTCCCTAAGGTGTGGAAGGCCAGAATGACCGCTGCAGTTTCAAAGTACAGCATCATCGCCAGGTCAGCTCCGTTGAAAATAATGGCATAGGTCGCTCCAATACTGTAAATGAAAGCCGCTACCGTACCCAATGAAATAAGAGAGTTCATGTTAGGGTGCCCTTTTGACAAGGTTTTGAAGCCTTGTTTAAAGTACGGCCGGCCGTACCACATGACGGGTATAGTTAAAAATAGCTGGGCAAGTGAATAACGAATCGGATACATCATGTGATCGATAAAAGCCGGTATCGCAATACCCACCATCGGTGCCATAGATATATAGAATAGCGGGATGGTAAAGAGTGCAATCAGAATCGTCCGTCTCTTAATCAGCTCTTCTTTTGATTCTTCCTGTTCCTGAACGGCTTCTTCTCTTTCGTTGTCTTCTCCTCTTGGCACAGCTTTGTAGCCCGTCTGATTAATGGCATCTGAAATGTCTCTCACTGATAAGTTCAACGGATTGTATGTTACAGTCATTTTTTCAGCAGCCAGATTGACTGACGCTGTTTCCATACCGTTAAGTTTCCCCGCAGTCTTTTCCACGGTTGCTGAACAGGATGCACATGTCATGCCTTCAATATCAAAAGTTTTTGTCACCATCTGGGGCATCACTACCGTATAGCCTGTGGCATCGATTTGCTGTTCAAGCGTTTTTGGATTGAAACTGGCTTCATCGACTTCCAGTGTCAGTTTTTCAGAAGCAAGATTCACCGTCGCCTTTTTGACGCCTTCTATTTTACCTGCTGTTTTTTCCACAGTAGCCGAACAGGACGCACACGTCATGCCTTCCACTGGATATGATTTTGTACTCATTAATTTCCTCCTAATGTTTACAGTTACACTGTCCCGGGTTGCAGCCGCATGCTACTTCTTCGGGTGCTGTTTCCTTTTTTTGCTTGATTAGTTGTTCAAGTTCTGCCAAATCACTCTTACTCAATACGCTGTCTTCGATCATCATTTTTAATGTTTGACCTACTTTTTTTGTACAGACCTGACTAAGCAGTGAGTCCGCTGCCTCTTTTACGCTATTTTCTTCTGATACTGCCGGATAATAGTCAAACTGTCGGCCTCTGGACTCTGTTCTCAGCATCCCTTTCTTAACTAGCCGACCAACCAGTGTCTTTGTAGTCGCTAGCTTCCATTCCATTTTTTCTTCAAGAATTTCTCCTATCTCCTTGCTGGTAATGGGGTGCGTCGTCCAGACAACCCGCATGACTTCCCATTCTGCCGGTGAAATTTGCGTCTCCTGCATGTTCTCACTCCTTTTTCGTTTACGATTGTAGTCGTGATTGTTGTCTTAAGTTTACAACTGTAAACGATATAAGTCAAGCATTAATTTTTAATTTTAATAATGTAGTCTTAACATTTTTCACTTGGAGCACGTATTTTTCCATCCAGCGCAAAAAAGCAGCTAGTCTAACTGGACAAATAAGTTAGACTAACCGCTGATTTTTTTGTAATTATGCTTGTTCTGTTAAATAGATAAACGTTTCTTTATCCGATTCTACCGGCAGTGCAAATGTCTGCTTGTATTTTTCATGTCCTTTTCCTGTAACGAGAATGATGGTCGGTTCTTCCGCTTCAGTAAAGAGCTTGCTTATCGCTTTTGTCCGGTCCATGACAATTTCCGCCTCTCCAGCAGATAAAGACTGAATAAGTTCAGTATAAGCGGCGTGCATGTTTTCTTCTTTTACACCGTTTAGATCATCGACCGTCAAAATAGTCCGGTCACAGAACTTAGCAGAGATATTGACCATGTTCTGCCTTTTGGATTCATCACGCTTTCCTCTAAAGCCGAACACATGCGTCAGCTTGTATCCCGGATACTTTGAAGAAATAGTTGACAGGACTGCTTCCAGAGCCTCAGCTGTATGGGCATAATCCACGATTCCTTTGATTGTACTGGTAAGCTCATACACTTCAAACCGGCCAGGGATGGGTTCCAAATCAGCAATCATCTCTTCCAACTTGGACATATTTTTACCCAAATCATGCAGGACTGTTGTAGCCATTGATAAGTTCAATAGGTTATACTTCCCTGGGAGGGGAGCCTGCGCCTTGATGGCCTGGTGATTGATTTCAAGCTCGCTGTGGTTGCTTTCTTTGTATATATAGCGTGTATCTGCTTCTTCTGTCTCACCGACTGTGAGCACTTCTCTACCTTCTTCTTTCAGTAAATCAACCAGTTTGCCTCCCCACGGATTATCACGATTCACAATGGCTTTTCCTTTCGGCTTCAACAGAGAAAAAAGTTTTTTCTTAGCAAGGAAGTAGTCGTCAATCGTCTTATGGTAATCCAGGTGATCGTGCTGGAGGTTGGTAAAGAGACCATAGTCAAACGCCATCCCTTCCATCCGGTGCTGCTGGAGCCCTTGGGAAGATACTTCTATCACCACGACTTCATCGTCTGATTCGGACAGTGCTTTTTGAATCATCGACGCACTTGGAGTAGTCAGGGAACTGTCCAGTCTTTTACCGTTCATTTCATTAAAGACCGTTCCGAAAAACGAGACAGTATAGCCTGCTTTACGAAGTAAGTGCGTTGTCAGTAGGCCTGTGGTCGTTTTCCCGTTCGTTCCCGTAATACCGATTACCAGTTTATTTCTGCACGGGTGCCCATAAAAATTGGTAGCCAGCTGTCCCAGTATTTTTCTGGAATCAGATACTTGAATATACGGAACAGGAAGATTTTTTATGGCTTTCTGTCCGACTACAAGAGCTGCGCCTTGCTCAACTGCATGGTCAATATAGTCATGTCCATCTTTTTCGTAGCCTTCGATTGCTACAAAGACACTACCTTTTTCAATATCGGCTGAATTTTCATTTATTCCTTTAACATCAATTTGATTTAATTCCTCTTGTTCAGGAATATCGTTAACCTGTTCAATAACATTTATCCACTTCACTTTATAATCTCCTTGTACTGGAAGGTCTGTTTCTCGGATAATTAATACCGCCATTTTTTATAGCGACAAAGGGCTCTTTGTCAGCTTTTGAGCTGCAACGAGCATCGGATCAATAAACGGCACATCAATGTCTTCTGGCTTCAATGCCAATTCGACTTCTGTGCATCCACCGACAATTAATTCGCAGCCCGCCTCAATCAATTCATTGGCCGCTTCTTTTAACAGCTGTTTCGGATAATGACCGGTATTTCCTCTTTTGATGCCATTCTCTCCAAATATTGCTGTCATCACTTTGCTTTCCTGCGTGTTGTCGCCCGGAAAAAGTACTTCTTTATTCGTTACCCACTCCTGAAACAGACGGGTTTTCTTTGTTGCCGTTGTCGATAAAACACCTATTTTTTTGACCGCTGGATACGTCTCACTTAGAAATTCATTTAGACCTTTTAACACATGATAAAAAGGCAGCCTCATTTCCTTGTTTATATCGGTATAAAAATAATGGGCTGTGATACACGGCATAACCAGAACCGATGCTCCGGCTTGTGTCAAATTCTGACCCGTTTTAACCATTTCAGAAAGCGGAGAAGGACCTCCATGTAAAATTGCTCGAGTACGGTCGGGAATCTTGGGATTATTATCGATAATGATGCGATAATGATCCTGATCTTTTGTCACGGGTGTCTGTTCAAGCAGTTTTTTAAAGAAACTGGCCGTCGCATCCGGCCCCATGCCACCCATAACCCCGATTATCTGCTCTTTCTCCATTTACATCCCTCGTCTTGTCTAAAATTATACAACTGCTGGGTCTGCTGAATTCAGTATGATTGTTAGTTTACTTGCTGTTGTCGAGAAATGATTCGTCTATTCCTGCCACACGCTGATCCAACGGCTTTAACAGCTCGTCTTTCTGCAGGTCTGGTCGTTCTTCAGCAAGCTGATTTAAAATATATTTCGCACCAAAGTCCATTCCCTGGGCGCCGCCGATTAGAATGACATCGCCAGCTTCAACCTGTTTAAGGCTGGACTGCAGAGCTTCCGGCATTTCTTTGTGAAGCTCGACTTCCACATTTACTTTATCCATTTCTTCTTTAAACGCTTCGAGTTCTGATGGAAGCACCTCATCTTTTTTAACCACATGGGATTCACTCAGTGAAACAATCACTTTATCCAGGCCAAGTTTCGGAGCCCATTTCGCTATTGTTTCAGCATTTTCTCTGTTAGTGGTAACTCCTCTGTTGCCTCTAATGGCATAGACGATATGCAGTTTTTTGAAATCCATCTTTGTCAAAGTTTCAAGGGTCACTTCAATATTGCCAGCATTGGCAAAGTGATCATCGACAATCTTGAAGTCATTCTCGTAGATAAACTGAAAGCGTCTCTCTACCCCTTTAAAGCGTTCAATACCTGACTGGATTTTCTCTACTGGCACATCTGCAATCAAACCAATAGTAATGGCTGCCATCGCGTTATAGACAGAATGATAGCCTGCGACCGATAAGTTAATGTCGATTTCCATCGGCTCAATTGTGCGTCCGCTTCGTGTTTTAAATGGTTTCAGTACTTCTACGGTAAACAGGCCTCTTCCGGATGCCAAATCAAGATTCTTACAGTGAAGGTGTCCCGACGTGTTCTCAATTCCATATGTGACGACTGATGCCTTTGTTTGTTCCTGAAGTGAAGACGAATAATTATCATCCAGATTCAGTACAGCAAACTGGTCTTCTCTTGCCTCTCTAATGAGACTGGCTTTTGCATCATAATATTCTTCAAATGACCCGTGCAGATCGATATGTTCACGGCTAATGTTATTCAAGGCGACAATATCAAAAGAAACATTCCCCACGCGCTTCAGTTCCAGTGCTGATGAAGATACTTCCATAGTGACATGAGAAATAGCCTCATCTCTCATTTTTGCAAAATACCCGTGCAAGTCGAGAGATTCCGGTGTGGTTAGAATACTTGGTACCAGTGTTTTTCCATACTTCACCATTACTGTACCGATTAAACCGGTATTCAGATTGTTTTCCTCAAGAATGGAATTGGTCATGAATGAGGTTGACGTCTTTCCATTAGTAGCTGTGATGCCTATCAGTACCAGATCCTTTGAAGGGTGCTGATAATATGTGTCTCCCAGGGCCGCCAATGCTTCACGGCTGTTCTTGACACGATATTGCGGTACCGTTAAGTCAGGAAGAAAGTGTTCAACGATTAAGGCAACTGCTCCTTTATTGACAGCATCTTCTGCATAGTGGTGGCCATCCGTTTCATACCCTTTAATGCAGACAAAAAGAGCATTACGGTTTACTTCATCAGAATGATAAGCAACCGCATCAATCGTTTTTTCTTCTTCATTCAGTGATTCTTCTATATCAATCGCATTGAGCAACTCTGATAATTGCATGTGTTTTTCTCCTTTTGTTTGGACTATGTCGTAAGCAAATTAAACTCTTCTATTATTACGTTCTTTCTATTATATCACACTGAAGATACCGCAATATACAGACTCCGGCCACCTTTTTACGTAAATAACGCAACCGTCACATAATTTGCAGACTTTATTGATACCATCTGGCATTTTTGTATTTTTTCCCATATCTCATTTGTCTCACAAGAAGGTAGAACTTTCTGAGGAGCGACCGATCCTTTTTATAAAAAAGAGGATTTCCCCACTTGTCTTCTTTAATCAGTCGCCTGACTTCACTGTTCATCTCTTCATTTTTTACGTACTCTTTCAGAATATATTTCGGTACAATGCTAAAGAGCACTTCCTTGTAGGCAAAGGTGCAGTCCTTTGTCCGGTTGTAAATGATGTCATCAATCAAATAGCGGGCCAGGTTGTGTCCCATCTGTGTCGCGTAATAGCTGGATCGTCCCTGGCGAACATTTACTTCAAACAGCTTGAACTGCTCATCGCGCTCGTCGTATTTAAGGTCAATATTGGCAAAGCCCCGATAGTTGATGGACTCCAGAAAGTGTTTCAGTTTGTCCATCATCTCTTCATCATATCTGGATACAATGGCCGTGTAGTTGCCAATCGCGGTCGCTTCATGCTCCTGCAGCGCCACTTGACCGAATGTCACCAGCTCCGCTTTTCCTTTGGAATTGACATAGAGAACCGAATCCCATATCAGTGTATCATCCCCGGGAATGTAGTCCTGGATAATCACATCTCCCTGGTAGCCACTGTCTTCAACCTTTTTAATGACAGCTTTCACTTCATCCATCGTATTCAGGCGGTATACTTTCTCCTGCCCTGGAAATTTATGATTATAGTATTCGATTCCGTTCGACGGCTTCAATATAACCGGATAACGTTTGATAGGTATATCGACAACTTGCCCGACTTCATGAAAGAAGGTATCCGGTATCGGCAGGCCTTCTTTTTCTGCCAGCTGATAGAAGGCTTTTTTGTCCTGCAGGCTATTCATAAGCGGCTCATCCAAATAATTAAAGATGAATCGTTCTGCCAGAATCTCCCGATTTTCAACAATCAGACGCACGTAGTGATCGTTTGTGCCTATCAGTACGAGCTTTTTTTCTTTTGAATCTATTTCATCTGCATAAGCCATGACGGCTTTGACAAACTGTTCGGAATCATCCAGCTTGTCTGCTATTTTTACATTCTCAATAATTGAACTGTAGTGGGTAAACCCCATTTGAACCTTACCAATTACGTATGGTTTGATGCCGTACTCTTCATGAAAGCAAGCAGACATATAATACGCATTGATATCCGTTCCTACAATTACAGGAATAAATTCTTCTGTCATTTTTTAACCAACACCCTTATCTTTTTCATTATCTGCAGCATAATCTGACAATTGCTTCTGCATATATATCCATGGACTTATAAAATTCCTCTAGTAGTATGCCTTCGTTTTCCTGGTGCGCCAAGCTTTCACTCCCCGGGAAGTGCGCACCAAACGCTACCATATTCGGCATGGCGCGTGCATAAGTTGCCCCACCGGATGTTACCGGCACTGAGTCATCACCTGTTTTATCTTTATAGACAGTCCACAGTGTCTGAACCAGATCACTTTCAAGCGGAACATATAATGAAGGGAGATAGTCATATTCAAGATAATCCAAGCCGTACACTTCAGCGGCTTTCTTCAGTCTCTCGGCAATCGCCTCTTTTTCGTGCGAATGCGGGATGCGTAAGTCGAGGGTCATTTCCGAATAGGTGTCGGTAATAGACAGCTTCCCCACATTGAGTGTCAGTTCGCCTGTGATATCATCTTCGACATTTCCAAAAAGTGTTTCCCCATTCGTTTCCATTCCAATCTTTTCACCGATAAAAGAAATAGCCGGATGCGGCTGGAAACCAACAAGACCTTTAGCCAGCAGAGCGATGGCATTCTTCCCATCCTGTGCCTGACTAGCATGCACACTTCTTCCGATAACCGTTATTTTCTGATCTTCCACCTCATGCGGTATATCCATTTTGTCTAAAATTTCCGAAAGCTGCTCTGTGTTTTCACATTGATACTCAGCTATATCCGGAACAACATTAGGAGACGTTCCACATTCGATTGCCATTTTCTTCGCACCCGGTCCGGTCAGCTTCACTTGCAGCAAGGCTTTTTCAGCGTAGGTCAGCGGAAATGTGCCGTCCGGTACAAACCCTCTGTCGGGAAAGTCTTCGTGTGCTTCGTACATTTTCATACAGCGCCAAAGTGTTTCTTCGTCGGTACCGAAGATGAAACGAATTTTCTTGTTGAATACTTCTTCCGCAGCCATTACTGCCTTGAAGGCATACAGTGCAGCGACAGTCGGTCCTTTATCGTCTTGGGTTCCTCTACCGTAAAGCACACCCTCGCGCTCGACTGCTTCGTACGGGTCAGTGTCCCATTTGTCCAGGTCGCCTTCCGGTACCACATCCAGGTGACACAATACACCTATGGTCTCATCTCCATCACCATATTCTGCGAAGCCGTAAAAGCCTTCCGGATCATAGAACGTATCCATTCCCATTTTTTCACAGACAGACAAAGTCTGCTTTAATGCCTGGTCAATGCCTTTACCAAATGGCGGAAACGCCCGTTCATTTCCATTCGTCACATTCACAGATGGAATGGCTATGAGTTTTTTCAGTGTCCGCAAGCTTTCGGACTTAATTGAGTCTGTTATATAATCAGTCATAATTTCACCTTTTTACCCTTCGCTACTCTATTTTATCCGTTAAAAAGTCTCTCTCTTACGTTACTAAAATGCCAGTAAATGTCAAGTTACGAAGCTTTTACACGAACAGTTACCATCAGTATAGCAAAATCATGATGCTTAACCTATGATGACTGGACATTTTTTTCTCTTGACTGGTCAAAATTCGGGTTAATTTATTTTTTTCGTTACAAGTATTGTTTTCTCCTCTTTTAAGTCTATAATAACTGAGTACTCACAAATTTATGTATATGGAAAGAATAGAATTGATTGTGACACTTTGTCATGAAATGGTCAGTTTTGCATCAGGAGGAATGTATTATGAAAAAAGACATGACAGAAGGGAATCCGGTCAAACTCATTATTGGTTTCATGATTCCTTTATTAATAGGAAATTTATTTCAGCAATTTTATAACATGGCTGATGCGTTCATTGTCAGCCGAACAGTCGGCGTTACAGCTTTCTCAGCTATCGGATCCACACTTAGTCTGCAGTTTCTGATACTTGGTCTGGCTATTGGAATTACAGCTGGTCTGGCTGTTATCACTGCTCAGCGTTTCGGACGCAAAGATGAGGCCGGCCTCCGCCGTAACCTCGCAACCAGTTTGATTATCAGTGTAGTCGTAGCAGCGGTTTTAACTTTGGTCACGACTACCTTTACAGAAGAAATACTGACACTGATGCGCACACCTGAAGAGACTTATGCCTATGCATACGACTACCTGAATGTCCTTTTCCGTGGTATCGGTGCGGTTATTCTCTTCAATTACCTGGCCAACCTGCTTAGAGCTATCGGGGACAGCAAGACGCCTTTGTATTTTCTGATTATCACATCAGTTTTGAATATCGTACTGGATTACGTATTTATTCTCGGCTTTGACATGGGGATACAAGGAGCGGCTCTGGCAACGGTCACTTCTCAGATCACGTCCAGTGTCCTGTGTCTTCTATATATATGGAAAAAAGTGCCTATCTTGAGAATTTACAAGGACGACTGGACCTACAGCGCTTCTGAGTTTAAGGAACATTTGAGAATCGGTCTTCCATACGGCTTCCAGTATTCGATTATTGCAATAGGATCAGTAGCTATTACCGTTACATTGAACCAGCTAGGGGCAACCGCTGTGGCTTCTTACACCGCTGCCCAAAAAATCGACGCTGTGGCTGTGCTGCCACTGCAGTCCTTCGGTGTAACCATGTCGACTTATGCGGCTCAGAACTATGGTGCCCGAAAATTGAACCGGGTCTGGTATGGGGTCAATCAGGCTGTCAAGATGAGTATCGTTTACAGTATCGTCATTGGTCTCCTCCTGCTTTTATTTGGAAGAAACCTGGCCACCTTGTTTGTCGGGGCTGACGCGCCTGCGGAAGTTCTTCGTATGGTTCAGCTCTACTTCCTGACAAACGTATCCTTTTACAGTATTCTAGCTGTTCTCTTCATCTATAGACACACACTACAGGGCCTTGGGAATAGTTTGGCACCTACTGTTGCTGGAGTAGGCGAATTAGTCGCGCGTATAGGAGCTGCTTCTTTCCTCTCCATTCCTTTAGGATTTTTAGGCGCAACTATCTCCAACCCGCTAGCCTGGTTTGCGGCCTTTGTCCCACTGGTTCTAGCTTACCGCTCAACTAAACGGACATTATCCGGCAGAGCCGCAGTTATATTGGAAGAGGAAATGGCACAGGATGCCTGCCCTCAAGTGGCAACGGCAAAAGCAGATTAGTTTAAAATAGAATAGTTAATTGGAAAGCGACTGGCTCAAGCCAGTCGCTTCTTTATTTGCTTTTATACTGGAGATAATCATACTTCAGACATCTAAGTAGAACGGAGGGATGATTAAGTGGGCTTTAATCGTTCTTCACACAGTCGAAGATAATCGAACAACGATTATCTTCATTTAATCATCTTTCGATTTTTTTTAAAGCTTTAAAGTATGATTAATGTACCGTTAATCATGCTTCACAGCTCAAACGGTCTGCGAACAACAATTAAGTCCACTCTCTCATCAAATTCACACTTTTCACAATTCGTCTACACTTTCAAAAAAACACTGTCTTCAAAGGGAATGCTGCGGTTGAGCAAATGAAAACGGACGCAATTTCAGGTTGAATTTCCGTTCACTAATTTGTCAAAATTCAATGCTGTTTTTACTTGCTTATTAATTATAAGTAGCTATAATTGTACAAATACTCATTAGATGAAAACTAATGAAAACAAGCAGATAAAAGACCTTTAACCCTTAAGAACCGTTTCACAGGAGGAACACATTATGAACAAAGATATGACTAAAGGCAGTCCCTTGAGACTGATCCTACTTTTCACCCTTCCGTTAATTTTCGGAAATTTATTACAGCAATTATACCAAATGGCGGATACCTATATCGTCAGTCAGACAATTGGCGTTAATGCATTTGCAGCTGTCGGCTCAACACTCAGCATCAATATTTTAGTCCTCGGACTGGCTATCGGACTTACATCCGGTCTTGCTGTTCTCACTGCTCAGCGTTACGGCAAGAAAGATGAACAAGCGATTCGCGAGAACTTGGCAGCTAGCGTAATTATCGCCGGAAGCGTCAGTGTTCTACTGACTATCGTCTCTCTGACTTTCCGTCAGCAGATTCTGGAATTTATGAATACACCACAAGAACTCATCGGATACGCGAACGACTACTTGACGATGATGTTTGCAGGTCTGACAGGTGTTGTCCTGTTTAACCTTGTTTCAAATTTATTGCGCGCTATCGGGAATACAAAAGCTCCGCTCGTTTTTCTTGCAATCTCTTCTGTACTCAATGTAGTTTTAGACCTCGTCTTCATTCTGGTCTTTGACATGGGAGTAGCCGGAGCAGGTCTGGCTACCGTTATTTCACAGTTTGTATCCGGCGCAATCGGCGTCATCTACATCAAACAGAGCGTTCCGCTTTTCCGCATTCATAAAGAAGACTGGGCAGCCGGCTTCAAACAGTTGAAAGAGCATGCATCGATTGCTTTCCCAATGGGCTTTCAGACATCACTTATTGCCATTGGGATGATTGCCGTGTCAATGACACTTAACACCCTTGGACCTGAAGCCGTTGCCGCAACAACAGCCGCTCAGAAAATCGATTCCCTGGCTACTAAGCCTTTGATGGCTGTTGGAATTACTATGGCCACCTATACAGCACAGAACTATGGTGCCGGCAACCTGGACCGTGTCTGGGAAGGGGTTCAGAAAATACTCAAGGTAACTGTACTGTACAGTGTAGTCGTTGGGGCATTGCTTGTTATTTTCGGACGCTACATTGCGATGCTCTTTGTCGGACCGGAAAATACAGAAATTCTGGATATGGCTCGTCTATACTTCCTAACAAACTCTACTTTCTATATCTTACTGGCTTCTTTGATTGTTCACCGTTATACTCTTCAGGGACTCGGTAAAAGTACGGCACCAACCATAGCCGGCCTGTTTGAACTCTTTGCCCGCGTCGGCGCGGCTTTGATTTTATCTCAATCACTCGGCTTTGTGGGTATCGGCCTGTCCAACCCTCTCGCCTGGGTAGCAGCACTGTTCCCACTGATGGGATCTTACTACGCCCTCAAGCGTCAGCTGACCGGAAGCAAAGCTGCACGTCCGGCCGGTCGACTGGCCCGCTTAACTAAATAAATGAGACGACATCTCAACTGCTGAAGTGACACCGTTCAAAGCAGTTGAGATGTTTTTGCATTTAGCTATTGACTAATCAACTGTATTATCTATATAATACAGTCTATCGGGTGACTGGCTTTTTTTTAGAGTGAGTGTATTAAGCCTTTCATACATTTTTTTACACCTGCTGTACTAACCACTTAATACAGTAGAATTAAACAAGAGGAGTGTTTCATTTGCATGTTGTCTTCAATAAGCGAGACCCCATATACCTTCAGGTCATTAGCCATCTGAAAAAACTGATAGTTTCCGGTCAGTTGAAGCCGGGCGTAGAGATGCCCTCAAGGCGTCAGCTGGCTACTCAGCTAAAGATTAATCCTAATACCGTCCAGCGGGCGTATAGTGAAATGGAGGAACAGCTATTGCTATTTACCGAACCCAATAGACCCAGTCGTGTGACGGAAGATGCGTCCGTACTGACGCAGTTGAAGAAAGAGTGGCTCAATCAAGCTATTGACCAGTTTGTCTCGGCCATAGACCCCATCGATATGTCGCTGGATGATCTGCTTCCTATGATTGAAGACGAACTCGCTAACAGAAAGAAGGAGAATAAATGATTGCATTAACAGATGTCCAAAAGAACTTTGGACGAAAAAAAGTATTAAACGGTGTATCCTTTACCGTTGAGAAAGGCGAAATCAGCTGCCTGGTCGGTGTGAATGGCGTGGGTAAAACGACTATCCTGAATGCCATCATGAATCTGACGCCCATCAAAAAAGGCAGCATTACGATTGACGGCGAACCCATGACACACTCCCTTTACAATAAAGTCGCCTTTATCCCGGATGCGGCTATTTCTCTGCCTCACCTGACCATTCAGGAAAGCATGACTTTCATGAATGATTACTATGACACCTGGAACCCAAAGCGTGCCAAGGAAATAGTCAAGTTCTTCCGACTGAACCCGACTGATAAACTGCGTGATTTGTCAAAAGGAAATCAGGCGAAAGTGAATCTGCTGATGGGTCTGGCACTGGATGTAGACTACATACTTATGGACGAGCCCTTTTCCGGAATCGATGTTTTTACCCGTGAACAGATCACCGAAGTTTTCAGCAGCTACCTAGTCGAAGACCGGGGCGTGCTCATTACGACCCATGAAATTAACGACATCGAGCACCTCCTGGATAAGGTGATTCTGCTTGATGAGGGCACGATTTACAAGGAATTCAATGCGGAAGAAATGCGCGAGACAGAAGGCAAGTCTGTCATCGATGTCATGAGGGAGGTTTATAACGGATGAAAAAGAATATAAAAGCACTGCTCGATTTGACGGCTTTTGAACTCGACCGTCTGTCGAAGTTTCTCTATACCTTACTGGGCGTGACCCTACTGGCTAATCTGATTGGTTATGTTCGCACACCTATGCAGTACATCAGTCGAATGAACGAGTTTATGAGTACACAGTCAGCAACCAGCCAGCAGGCGCTTGATCAATACGGCCTCTTTTCCTTTTATCATGCTATCGACACCATGTGGATTGCCGGCCCCATCGCTTTAGGTATCAGCGGCTTTCTCTTTTATTCGGTCTTTATCTGGTACCGTGAGTGGTTCGGCAAAAATACTTTTGCTTACCGCCTGTTGATGCTGCCTGTTCCACGAATGACGCTATTCTTCTCAAAGCTTATAGTTATATACATTGGAATTTTTAGCCTAATTGCCACTCAGATTATCTCATTCTTTGTCGGCTTTCAGCTTGTCTCAGCCATCATGCCGAGTGAGTGGCTAGCCGGAACGACTGCACTGGAAGCTATTCAAATGAACCCTCTGTTCATGTACATTATTCCGGTCGACACGTTGTATTTCATGGTCATCAATGGGATTGGTCTGGTATTCATTATCGTTTTGTTCACGCTTATTCTGATGGAACGCAGTTTTGCACTGAAAGGCATTGTTTTGGGAATCATCTACGCAGGAACTGCTCTCGCTCTGGCCGTTTCGCCATTTTTTATCGATAGTATACTGCAGAATTACTATATGCTCTATGCTTCAGAAACATTGCTCATTATAATCGGCATCATGACGCTAATTTCCGTGACTTCACTGCTCGTCAGCCGTCACTTACTGTCTAAAAAAATCACGATATAGAAGGGAGCTTTCATATGACAAAATATGCCAAATTAATCAGTTTAATTGCATTCGGTGTACTGACCCTGTCAGGCTACACGCTCTACCAGAATAACGCCCAGGCAGAAAAGCTTTCGGTTGAACTAGTCACCGAAGAAGGCCAGGCTGATGTACTAGATAACCTCCATTTTATAGGCCAAACCGTTAACATGGGTGCCCATTTTAACAGAGGTCAGACGTTTGAATATAATGGAGGAAACTTAGCTTTTATTAATGATCTTCCGATATTGGAACGATTTGATTATCAGTTTACTCCTAATATGAACCGCTACATTGAGGATTACCGTTCCTTTATGCGTGGAAAGTCCAGAAATCGCAGCAATTTTGCGGAAACGGATAATCACCTCATATACACAGGTATGAAGTCCGATGTGAACTGGCGTGTTTTTAACGATAATCAGTTAACGGTTTCTGTATTAGACAAGGAAACTGAAGAGGAACAGAACTATGAGGTGACCCTAAGCGGTGGATCGAATCAAATTGTTACAGCAACCTATGTGGATTACCCATCACTCACTATTGTGACCCAGGTTTTGGATGACAATCTTTTGAATAATTGGTTTATTTACGAGTTTAATTTTGATCATCCTCAAGAGGAATTGTCCCCTGCCGTCAATTTTGGTTCAGAATTTAATTCCGAGCATATTTCCTTTGCGACTAATCAGGACAAAACTGTCCGCTTTATTCCTTTCCGCACGATGGATGTATCTTCTACCGATGAATACGGTCAGGCAAACCTTGCTCCAGGCGACTATTATGCCTTCGATACCCGCAGTGGTGAAATAAAAGCTGTTCCGGAAACAGGTGACGAGGAAAATGACTATATCGTTTTGAGTGAAGAAGAAACCCTCCTCATCGGAAGTGACAGGGGCGAAACTATTGAATGGAATAGATGGAACTTTGATGATGAGACACTCAGTGAACTGGGTCAATCAGAAATGGTGACGCCGACAATCGGGCGTGGACGTATCTATTACTATGACTCTTTATTTAATCAGGGGCTCCAGCTTATTGATGGCCAGCTTTACGCTTTTGAAGAAGGGTATTCTGACGATGTGAACCAGGCAATGGGTGACGAAGAATCCCAGAATATTGATGATATCTATCAAGAAAGGATGAGTCGTCCTCAGTTCCAGGTCATTGATATGGACACCATGGAAACTACTTTTTTCGGTTATTTTGCGACAGAACAAGATGATGAGTCGTCCAGCATCATGCTGTCTCTATTCAATTACGGTTATTCTCAATTTGCTAATTAATTTATATTAGATGAAAAGACTGATCTGCCGGCCTGCCGACAGGACAGTCTTTTTCTATCAAGGTGGCTTTTGATGATCTAAGTTTCAAATGGAGTTCAGTCACTGTAAAAAGGTCTATACTTCACCACTTCTGTATTTACTTTAGTTCATAGACGCTAAACTTCTCTAAACTTAACTTTTTTAGAATAGAGTGAAGTTCACACTAGTATTGCATCACCGAACTTCACCAACTGAGGCTCACCTTTCAGTTCCATACCAGTAAAGCTTAAACCAGCGATACCATATAGCTTTTCTAGACATAACTTGTTATACTATTGAGAAGTAAAGTCACTTGTAATAATATAGTAAATACTTATGCAATAGATTGGATGGAAATCATGTCAGAATCAATGAGAGAAAAGATAAAAAACAGCAAACGAATTGTCATTAAAGTCGGGACAAGCACAATTATGTATCCTAATGGATCCATCAACCTTCAGCAAATGGAAAAACTGTCCTTTGTTCTGAGTGATCTGAAGAATCAGGGAAAAGAAATTATCCTTGTGTCTTCCGGGGCTATCGGTGTAGGACTGGCACGCATGAACTTGACGGAACGGCCCGTAACCATTCCTGAACAGCAGGCCATTGCTTCAATCGGTCAGACGGAACTCATGAGTCTTTACAGCAAGTTCTTCTATCATTACGGCCACCAGGTTGGACAGGTTCTCTTGACTAAAGACGTAACTGACTTTCCGGTCAGCCGCGAGAACACAGTCAATACCTTTGAACAGCTGCTGATTAAACACGTGGTGCCAATCGTAAATGAAAACGATACGGTATCCGTGGAAGAACTGGATCACCTGACTCGCTTTGGCGACAATGACACCTTGTCTGCGATTGTTCTGGAACTGACGGATGCGGACTTACTTGTTATGCTGTCAGATATCGATGGTTTTTACGACAAGAACCCAACAAAATACGTCGACGCCAAACGCTTTGATACCATTTCTGATATCACTGAAGATATTCTGGCCCTAGCTCAGGACTCCAGTTCACGCTTTGGAACCGGTGGGATGATTACCAAGCTGAACGCCGCACAAATTGTCATGGCAGCGAAGAAGCAGATGGTTCTGGCAAGCGGATACGACTTATCTATTTTATTTAATATACTTTCCGGAGAACATGTCGGGACACTTTTTACAACTCAAGACGATTAAACCTAGAAAGGTCTGAATAGAATGCATACATTAATTGAACTCGGAAAAAGTGCCAAGCAGGCGGAACGTCAACTCGCTCAGGCAACCACCCCTCAAAAAAACGAAGCACTTGAATTAATGGCCGAGGGACTGCTGGCTTCATCAGAGGACATTATTTCAGAAAATCAAAAAGATACGGAGGCAGCAAAACAAAACGGTATCAGCGATTCTCTGCTTGATCGTCTGACACTCACTCCTGAGCGCATTGAAGCCATGGCACAAGGCTTGAAAGATATTGCCAAACTACCGGACCCTGTCGGCTTGGTTGACAGCATGTGGACGAATGAAGCCGGCCTGAAAATCGGCCGCCAGTCGGTTCCCCTTGGTGTGATTGGGATTATTTATGAAGCCCGACCAAACGTAACGTCCGATGCAGCGGGTCTGTGTTTCAAATCAGGAAATGTCGTCATTTTAAGAGGCGGAAAAGAAGCTTTCCACTCCAATAAGGCCATTGTGACAAGTCTACGCTCAGCTCTTGAAAAAAGTACGCTGCCGACAGATGCCATTCAGCTGCTTAAAGACACGTCTAGAGAAACGGCTCGAGAAATGATGCAGCTGAGCCGCTACTTGGATGTGCTGATTCCTCGAGGTGGTGCAAATCTGATTAAAGCTGTAGTGGAAAATGCTACCGTACCGGTGATTGAAACAGGTACGGGCAACTGTCACGTTTATGTTGATCAGTCAGCCCAGCTGGATATGGCCAGAGACATCGTGGTCAATGCCAAAACGGACCGCCCGTCTGTCTGCAATGCAGCTGAGACCTTGCTTGTTCACGAAGATAAAGCTGAAGAATTTCTGCCAGTTCTGGAAGAAGCGCTCGCTCCATGGAAAGTTGAACTGCGTGCAGACGACAAAGCGGCCGGCATTTTGAAGCAGTCTACACCAGCAATAGAATCGGACTGGGAAACAGAATTTCTCGATTATATTCTGGCTGTCAAAGTCGTTTCGTCGCTCGATGAAGCACTGGACCATATCAACCGCTACAGTACCGGCCATTCGGAAGCCATTGTCACCAATGACTACTTCGCCGGCCAGCGTTTCCACCGCGAAGTGGATTCCGCAGCCGTTTATGTGAATGCGTCCACCCGCTTTACCGACGGCTTCGAATTTGGCTTTGGAGCAGAAATCGGCATCAGCACACAGAAACTGCATGCCCGCGGTCCAATGGGCTTGCCTGAGTTGACCTCTTCCAAGTATATTGTCTTTGGAGACGGCCAAATTCGCTAATTTAAAATTCTATAGAATTATTAACCGGACGAGGATAATCTCGTCCGGTTTTTTCATATCTCGTTCTTTGCTCACATCCGAACATTGTGATTAGTTAGAATATCTACCAACTGTAATGTAAGCGTTATTTTTAAATAAACCTATATTTGTCAGAATTTACATAGGTAAAACATTAACATTATGGTAGACTGTTTAATTGTGAGGTTTGTGAATAACAAACTATAGAAAAAGGAGAGATAACTGTGCAACATTTAGATAAAAAAAGCAAGACCTTCAGCCCAATGCAGCTGATAAAAGATAACAGGAAACTTTTGAAAGATGACTTTCTGTCCGGATTGACCGTCGCCTTGGCTCTAATTCCTGAGTCCATCGCTTTCGCCTTCGTGGCTGGAGTCAGCCCGATTTTGAGTCTTCAGACTGCCGTCATGATTGGGTTTGTAGCTGCTATCTTTTCAGGACGCCCTGGGATGATCAGCTCATCTACCGCAGCGATTTCAGTTGTGTTTGCTTCACTGATTGCGACGCACGGTTTGGAATACCTCTTTGCCACTGTTGTACTGATGGGACTAATCCAAATCAGCATCGGCCTGCTCAAGTTAGGCAAGTATGCCCGAATCATTCCCTACCCGGTTATGCTTGGATTTTTAAATGGCTTGTCCATTTTGATTTTCTTGTCTCAGTGGGATTTATTCAAAACCAATTCAGTTACCACAGTTAACGGAACAGAAGTTATGCAGTCAACCTGGCTGCCTGGTCCACAGATAGCTCTGATGCTGTTTTTCGTGGCCTTCACTATGCTGATTATTCATTTCGTACCTAAGCTGACGAAAGCTGTTCCGTCCAGTTTGATTGCCATTATAGTCATGACGATTATCGCTTTAGGTTTAGGTCGTTTCGGTATTCACCTGCAGAATGTACAGGATTTTGCCGGCATGGAAATCAGCGGCGGCTTGCCCCGTTTCCATATCCCGATGGTTCCTATTAATATTGAGACCTTGCAGATTATCTTCCCTTATGCTTTAATCGGTGGATTAGTTGGTCTGTCCGAAGCTGTTTTAACCCTTCAAGTACTTGACGAAATGACAAACACACGCGGGCGCACGAACAAGGAAATCATTGCTCAAGGAGCTGCCAATCTAGTCAATGGCTTCTTTGGTGGAATGGGTGGAGACGCGATGATTGGTCAATCCATCATCAACATCAAATCAGGTGGCCGTAGCCGTATTTCAGGTCTCGTTGCCGCTTCAGCTTTAATGTTTTTCATCATGTTCGGTTCAGCCTTCATCAATGCGATTCCACTAGCCGGTTTGGTTGGGGTTATGTTTATGGTTGTTGTGAGTACCTTTAAATGGGAAAGCCTGCGTTACAGAGGCAAAGTACCTGCTCAGGACATCCTCGTCATTTTAATTGTATCGGTCATTACTATCTTTGCTGATCTGGCAACGGCTGTAATTGTCGGTGTCATTGTATCTGCTCTCATCTTTGCCTGGGAAAAAGGAAAAGTCATCTATGCCAACGTGGAAGAATCAGAAGATGAAGGAAAAACGTACAAAATCAATGGAACAATTTTCTTCGGTTCTGTCTTAAACTTCAAGGATATCTTTGATGTCACAACGGACCCAGAAGAAGTCGTTCTGGACTTGAAATACGCTAAAGTATCCGACTACTCAGCGGTTGAAGCCATCAGTTCTCTAACCAAACGTTACGAAGAAGCAGGCAAGAACTTCAAGATTGTCCGTTTAAGCGAAGACTGTAAACGCATGTTCCATAACGCCAATGCCTTTACGTCAATCACAATTGAAGAATCGGAAGAAGAACTGATTCAGTACCCTTACGTTTAATAAGGCAGGAAGTCATCATTGTTTTAAATCGACTTTTAAAATGCTGACACTGTGTCTGAACTACACAATTTTCTAAAATAATGGAGTTCAGGAATCTGAACTCCACTATTTGAAGGATTTTTCCGGTTTGAGTGCAGTTCAGGACTTTTTAAAATGAGTGAACTGCACCATAGCTGCAGTTCAGCTGTTTAAAATCAGTTAAACTGCATTATTTTCCCGAAAAGTTTAATTCAGCTCTCAACAAAAAAAGACAAGCATTATCCGCTCTCTATAAGAGTGGGTAGTGCTTGTCTTTTTTGCTTACTAACCGTCTTGTTCACGCATCAATCGTTCCTGCGTTTCTTTCGTAATCCCCATCAGGGAACGGTAAAAATCAGCTATTTCTTTTTTAAATGCCGGATTGTTCAGCCGTTCTGTATTTTTCTGGATAACCGCCTCTTCCCGGCTGGCATCCAAGATAGGCAGCTGATGCTTTTTCTTGTACTCGCCTACTTTTAGAACAGCTTCCAACCGCTTCTCAAACAAGGCTGTCAGCTCCTGATCAATCTGGTCTATTTCCTTACGGTACTGGTCCAGTTCGTTCATTCTCCAGCCCCCAGCATCAAATCAGTCAGTCCGATGGCTGTAACAGCTTCAAGGACAGGGAGGACACGCGGGACGATACATGGATCGTGACGGCCCTCAACGCTTAGTTCAGCTGATTTTCCTTCTTTGACGTTGATGGTTTCCTGTTTCTTCTTGATGGATGCGGGTGGTTTGACAGCTGTACGGAAAACGATAGGCATGCCGTAAGTAATGCCGCCGATAATTCCACCGTTGTTATTCGAACGAGTTTTCACTTGTCCATCTTCATCGTAGTAGTATTCGTCATTAGCTTCAGACCCTTTGAGCTTGGTAATGTCAAAGCCAATGCCGAACTCAATACCCTTTGTAGCCGGCACAGAAAACACAAGGTGGGCCAGCGTCGACTCGACAGAGTCAAAGAAAGGATTGCCGTAACCAGCCGGTATGCCCAGCACAAAGGTTTCGACGACACCGCCGACCGAATCGCCTTCTTCTTTGGCATCTAGAATCAGCTGACGAATCTCTTCTTTCCTGCTTGGATTGAACATCGGCAGTTCTTCCTGACTGAAGGCTTCTACTTGCTCTGGCGTGACTGTTTTCTGGTCCGCAAAACGTTCATCTTCAATGTTTCCTATGGACTGGACATGTGAGCCGATTGTGACACCCTTTTGCTCAAGCAGCTGTTTACAGATTGCTCCAGCAAATACGATAGGCGCAGTAATCCGTCCGGAAAAATGCCCGCTTCCTCTATAGTCGTGATGCCCCTTGTATCTCATCAGCCCCGGATAATCCGCATGCCCTGGACGCATAACATCCTTCAGCAAACTGTAATCCTTGGAGCGAGTGTTTGTGTTACGAATAATAGCTGTCAGTGGTGCCCCCGTTGCCTTGCCGTCCAAAAACCCGCTCAAGATTTCAGGCACATCTTTTTCTTTTCTAGGCGTAGCTAAATCACTACGACCTGGTGCCCGACGACTCATTTCTAACTGGACTTTTTCTAAATCAATTTCAAGTCCTGGTGGCAGTCCGTTAATCGTAATGCCAATGGCGTCACCATGCGATTCTCCAAATAGTGACAATTCCAGATTTTTACCCCAAATGCCGCTCATGTATGTGTCCTCCTAGTGTTTTAAATACGTCCCAGAAATCCGGGTATGACTTTGCAACACATTCTCTGTCTTTAATAACGATGGGTTCTTCACAACGGGTCGATGCGATACCAAGCATCATAGCCATCCGGTGATCCTTATGACTCCAGACGGTCACGCCACCTTTCAAATAGCCTACTCCCTTAATGACTAGTGCGTCTCCATCAATATGGATGTCTGCTCCTAACGCTTCCAGCTCTGATTGAGTGGCCATCAGCCGATCGCTTTCTTTTATGCGCAGACGTTCCAGATTTTCAAAACGTGTCCGGCCTTTTGAGAGAGCTGCTGCCAGAGCCGCTACGGGAATAATATCCGGAAACTGAGAGCCGTCAATGACACGGTCCGTTTTCTTTTCCAGTTTATCCAGAATCTCCACTATAGCTTTGTCGCCTTGAAGAGACTCTTCGTTTAAGCCTTTAAGCTGAAGATTATTGCCCAGTTGGTTGGCAGTCAGGAAAAAGGCCGCTTGAGAATAATCCCCTTCCACAGTGTAATCAGCTGCCTGTATTGACTGACCTCCAGAAATAATAAAGGTTTGACCGTCATCTTCAACCTGGATGTCTAAGCCGAAATCTTTAAAAACGGCTAAAGTTAAATCGATGTAACCCTCGGACTCCAGAGGTGTTGTCACATTAATGCGGGAGTCTCCTTTTAAAAACGGTAAAGTCATTAACAGACCCGTAATGAACTGGGAGCTAATGTCCCCTCTCATGTTTACCGTGTCCGATGATAAATCACCTTTAACGAGTAAGTCCAGT
The DNA here is from genome assembly GCF_054784355.1 of Alkalibacterium psychrotolerans. Taxonomy (NCBI): domain Bacteria; kingdom Bacillati; phylum Bacillota; class Bacilli; order Lactobacillales; family Carnobacteriaceae; genus Alkalibacterium; species Alkalibacterium psychrotolerans. Next base: position 37,558 of record NZ_BAAGPH010000016.1, read on the forward strand.
TTTTCAGTATCCAGCACTTCATAGTCGAGGCCCTGAGTGTGGAACAGTTCCTCATACGGTGTAAGTGGCCGTTTGCCGAGCTTTCCACGACCAATAAAGCGTGTTTTCCCTTTAAATAAGGTCGCAACCGGTACAAGAAAACGAAGAGTCGACCCTGATTCGTTACAGTCAATCAAACGAACTTTGTCATTTTCTGTGCCGTCCGCTACTTGACTATTTAAACGGCTGGCATTAAGCCCTACACCTTGAATCGTCAAGACATCTTCTCTTTCCGTGATCTCTGCTCCAAAGGCGCGCATGCCGTCGATGGTCGCCCGGATATCATCAGAAAACTGTATGTTTCTGACCGTGCTTTGTCCTTCTGCTAAAGCCGCACAGATGATGGCACGATGAGCCAGGCTTTTAGATGGGGGAACAGTTACGCTCCCTTTTAATCGATTGGGTCTGATTTCTAAGTCTGTCACAGTGTCTGTCCTCCTCGTTTCAATGCATCAAAGAAGTGACTGTCTGTCTGATAGGTCACTGCTTTTCCTGCTTGTTCAAGCAATACTACATTCAACTGATTGTTCAGCTGCTTCTTGTCTTTTTTTACATACGGTAAAATGGCATCATAAGCAGTCACGTCAGGCAAGGTTGTCGGCAACTTGTGTGTCTCAAGCACTCCAATAAGCTCATCTGCTGTTCCTGCCTCGGTCAAGCCCTTCTGCTCTGAAATGTGTGTCAAGGTCACCATCCCAATGGCTACAGCGTGTCCGTGGGTAATCGACTCATAATGATAAAAGGCTTCGATGGCATGCCCCAGCGTATGCCCAAAATTCAAAAGCATACGCACGCCTTTGTCTTTTTCATCCTGTTCAACCATTTCTCTTTTTATATCACAGCTTCTGGAAACAATGGTCTCAATTTCTGCCATCACTGCTTCTCTTGAATTAAGCTTGGCCAGTTTTCTTAAAAATGATACATCATGAATGCAACCGTACTTAATCACTTCAGCCATACCGTCCGCGAAGTAATGGGCCGTCAGTGTTTCAAGCACCAGCGGATCGATAATCACCTTGGTGGGATGATAAAAGGCGCCGACCAGGTTTTTTCCTTCCGGCAAATCCACGCCTACTTTACCACCGACACTGCTGTCGACCTGCGCCAGTAAAGATGTAGGAATTTGAACGAAATCGACACCTCTCAGGTAAGAAGCAGCCGCAAAGCCAGTAATATCACCAACCACACCGCCTCCCAGAGCCACAATGACGTCACTTCGGGTCAGACCCGCTTCTATCAGCCGAGAGTAGATGCTAGGCATTGTTTCAAACGTCTTTGTCTGCTCACCAGGTTCAAGTATGATCATACAGACGTCGAAACCCTCATCGGCTAACTGGCCTTGGACCTGTTCGCCATAATGCCGTGCAACGTTTTTATCTGTAATGACCGCGACCCGTCGACTAGTCGTCATCTCTGCGATTTCTTTTCCAACCTGGTCCAGCAGGCCTTTTTTAATTTTGATTTGATAAGACACTGCCGACTGCGGCAGTATCACTTTAATTTCACTCATGCTAACAGACTCCTTATTTTACTGCAGCCTGTTCAGTTAAAGGAACAGTACGCCCTTCAACTGATGCTAGTTTCTCTGCTTTTTCCATCAGAATACCGAATTCGTCAGGTGTCAGGCACTGCTCACCGTCACTCCATGCATTTTCCGGATCATTGTGCACTTCAATCATCAGACCATCTGCTCCGGCAACAATACCCGATTTCGCACCCGCTTCAACGAGGTAAGACATACCTCCTGCGTGACTCGGATCAACTATAATAGGCAGGTGAGAGAGTTTCTTGATGACCGGTACAGCTTGAATGTCCAATGTGTTACGTGTTTCCGGCTCAAAGGTTCTGACACCACGTTCACATAAGATGACATTGTCGTTTCCTTCAGACATGATGTATTCAGCAGACATCAACCATTCTTTGTATGTCGCAGATAACCCTCGTTTTAAAAGAACTGGTTTATTGGTTTTTCCGACTTCTTTCAGCAAATCAAAGTTCTGCATATTTCGTGCACCGATTTGAATCATATCCACTGAATCGACAAACTCATCAATCCATTTGGTCGACATCAGTTCCGTGACAATCGGCAGGCCGGTTTCTGCTTTGGCTGCTTGAAGCATGCGCAGGCCTTCGAGTTCCAGTCCCTGGAAGCTGTATGGCGATGTACGCGGCTTGAAGGCTCCGCCGCGGAGGAAGTTAGCCCCTGCTTTTTTAATCTGCTTGGCTACGCGGACAATTTGTTCTTCACTTTCGACAGAACACGGCCCGGCAATGATGCCCAGTTTTTCTCCACCGATTGTTTCCTGCCCGACTTGAACTTCAGAATTTTCCGGGTGGAACTTGCGGTTGGCACGCTTGTAAGGTTCTTCAACGCGAACAATCTGTTCAACTTCCGGACGGGCCTGCAGGCGGTGCGTCTCAATGGCGCTCGTGTCGCCAATCACACCTAGAAAGTCGCGTTTAATATCTGAAAAATGACTGACAGAAACGCCTTCTGCTTCGACTTTCTCTGTAATTTCCTTAATTGCTTTAGCAGTAGTCCCCTGTTTTAATACAATAATCATTTGATAATCTCCTCTTCTTGTTTGATTTTATAAAGACACCAGACCATTTCCGGTTCATAGCGCTCAATTAACTGATAGTCGTCTGTTCGTTCATTTTCAAAAACATCTTCACTTATAATGGTGTACTTCAGACTCTTTTTTTGAAAGGCGGTCCAGGCCTTTATCTTGCTGTCAGTGTAAGTGATTGGAATGGATTCATTCATCCTGTCCAGGTATTTTTCCAGAAAGATAGCAGTCGCCGGGTGAATCATGGCACTGTCTTCTTTTCGCAATTTATTTTCAACTAAAACCATCGGCTTCGTCTTTTTTGAAAAGACACTCAGTAGCTCGATTCTGTCCCAGTAGTCATAATTGAATTCCTTCCAGCCATATGGCTTTCTGGCACTCTGAAAGGCTACGGGAAGCAGAACGCACTCCCCCTTGAAATGGTCAAGCTGATGCAGGATGGTGTCAAAAGATGGATAGCCAACGATATCGTCCTCCTCTGCACTCACCAAGGATTGCGCTGCGGCATAACTGTCTGTCCCTTCCGGACCTAAGGTGTGAATAATCATCATAATCTCCTCCACTGATAGTAACTCTTTCGTTATAGCTTCTCCTAACCAAATGCTCTGTGAGACCTTAATTGTTCAAGAATTGAAAATCCCTACAAATCTTATAATGAGACTGAGGTCGCATATGCTCCCTCACTGTTTTGTGCGTAGGGAATGAAATTCCTGACGCACTCACGAAGGATACTCAGGTCGCTTTGCTCCCTGACTATTTTGCCCGTAAGGATTGAAAATCCAACGGGCAAAATAAAAACGCTGCACCGGTTATCTGTTTTTTAGAAAACAAGATAATCGAATGCAGCGTTGGTTGAAATCACATTTATAAATAATTGATTCATTTATAGGTGTGCGCCCATTCGATTTCCTGTGAAATCTATGGGGGCACTGTTTGTTAACAGCTTAAAATGCTCTAGCCTCCATAGATTTTCCTAAAGAAGCTAAAGTAATAACGATTCAATTGTGGGGTCATTAGATTGTTTAATTCGGTATTCATTAATAACACTCCTCAACTGATTTCAGCTATCAACTAACTGTGCTCACAATATTAGCTAGAGTAAAAACAGATGTCAAGGATTAAATTAAAAATAATTGTTGTTTTTATCATTTTCCTCTCATGTTACACTTTAGAAAAGCGTTTTTAATTAGGATTAAACCCTGCACAGTTGCAATTTTCTTATCCACATGGTTATACTTTAAAAAAAAACAGGAGGTCACTCGATGAAATTTTACGGACTGATTGGGGAAAAGCTGACACACAGTCTGTCACCCAATCTGCATAAAACCATTTATCAAAGAACAGGTATCGATGCTGCCTATAAAAATTTTCCGTGTCCTAAAGAGTCCGTTCCTCAAGTCATTGAGAGTCTCAAACACCTTTCTATCAGTGGGTCGAATGTCACCATCCCTTATAAAGAGACCGTTATGCCTTTGCTGGATGAAATTAGTCCCACAGCAAAAAAATTGGGTATCGTCAACACGATACTCAATGATAACGGCTACCTTAAAGGCTTCAACACCGACTACGAAGGGTTTGGACTGCTCTTTGAGCGTCGAGACTGGGATCTGGCGGGCAAGTCGGTGACTGTTTTAGGTACCGGAGGTTCTTCAAAAATGGTGGTTCAGTACCTTAAAGATCATGGGGCATCTTCTATCACACTCGTTTCACGAACATCTAAAGAAAAGAACCCGGACAGTTTGGTAACGTATGCCACTTATGACCAGCTGTCTGAATTAAGCGGCGACTATTTAATCAATACTACACCCGTTGGCATGTACCCAAATGGCGGGGTCTCGCCGATAACAGATGAAACAGCTCAGCATTTTGATGCCTTTATCGACTTGATATATAATCCGCTGGAAACTGTCTTTTTGAAACAAGCCCGTGTTTTAAACAAACCTGCCGTCAATGGTCTAGAAATGCTGGTTGGTCAGGCTATCAAGTCCATTGAAATATGGGAAGACCGCACTTTGCCAGTTTACTTGATGGATGAGCTGATTCAAGACTTTAATCAGTGGAAGGAGATGTAGCCTGATGGTAAATATTGTATTAATTGGCATGACAGGCAGCGGGAAATCAACGATTGGCAAAGAACTAGCCAAGCGGTTGAACCTTTCTTTCATTGACATGGATACCTACATTGAAGAAAAAGCTGAAAAATCTATTCCAGAAATTTTTGAAGAAGGCGAAGCGGTTTTTCGGTCATTGGAAACTGAAGCTTGCAGAGAACTGGCAGAAGTTACTCATTCCGTCATTTCCACAGGCGGAGGAGCGGTTGTCAAAACTGAGAATCACAAGTGGCTGAAGCAAGCCGGGACAGTCGTCTGGATTGACCGGCCGATTGATTTAATTGCATCAGATATAGAAACTGCTCACCGGCCTCTTTTGAAAAAAGGCACGGATAAACTTTATCAGTTGCACGATGAAAGACAGCACTTGTATGCTGGACTGGCTGATATAACTATTAAAAATGACCAGCCGCTTGAACAAACCATCGAATCACTGATTGAACAGTTAAAAACTATGGATAAAAAGGAGAGCCTTCATGAAAATTTGGATAATTAACGGACCGAATTTAAATCTACTGGGAACAAGAGAACCCGATATTTATGGGCACGAGACTCTAGATACCATCAACCGTCGTATGCAGAGCTACCTTATCGATAAAGGTCATATATATGATTTCTATCAGAGCAATTCCGAAGGGGCACTGATTGACAAGATTCAAGAGGCGCGTGAAGAAAATGTGGATGGTATTGTCTTTAACCCGGCTGCCTACACGCATTACAGCTACGCCTTGCATGATGCAGTCAAGGCTGTGTCGATTCCGACAGTCGAAGTCCACCTAAGCGCTATCCATTCACGTGAGTCCTTCCGAAAAGAATCGGTCATCGCTCCCGCCTGCATTGGACAAGTGTCCGGCTTCGGCCCTAACGGTTACCTTCTAGGTATTCAGGCTTTAGAATACCACTTGTCAGAGGAGAACCAGACATGACCTTAGCGATTGTAGGACTCGGTGCCATTGGCGGATCCTTTGCCATGAGCCTAATGAAAAACAGTTCTGAGCACATCATCGGTATTGATATCGATGAACAGACGATTGCCTATGCACTTGAACAAAAGATGATTCATGAAGGGACAACGCAGGCAGAAGACGCGCTAAGTCAGGCGGACGTTATCATGCTGACCCTTTACCCCAGCCAGTTGGCTCCCTTTGTCAAAAGGTATAAGTCTCATTTTAAAAAGGGCGTCGTCTTCACTGATGTAACTGGCATTAAGGCGTCTATCATCAAAGAAGTGACACCAGTCCTCCCAGACCAGGCTGACTTTGTCTTTGCCCACCCCATGCGTGGCAGCGAGAAAAAAGGCATTAGCGGAGCATCAATTGATAAATTCGAAGGCGCAAATGCGTTGATCACGCCTGTACCTTTAAATCAGACAGAAAACATTGATAAAATTGAAGCTCTATACCGTAAAGCGGGTTTCACGACAATCACCCGTGTCACCCCTGAAAAACACGATGAGCAGATTGCCTATGTCAGTCAGCTGATGCATGCTTTATCCGTATCAGTGGTCAACAGCAAGCAGGCTTCCGATGATACACTGCTGTTTGCCGGCAACAGCTTCAAAGAGCTGACCCGCATTGCCGATATCAATGTCGATTTGTGGAGCGAGCTGTTTTTATACAACCGACAGGCCTTGCTCGAATCGATTGACTGCTTTGAACAGGAACTGTCTACATTAAAAAAAGCACTGCAGTCCTGGGATGAAGAAAAAGCGGACAGCAATGCGGATTTGAAGACCTTTCTCACCCGCTCGCGTGACCAGCGGAGAGAGTGGTACTGAATAATGTCTATACAATTTTCACCTTCTCGGCAACTTAATTAGAACAAGAGATAAAGGAAGGGTATCATGAAGAAAAATCAGCAAGAAAAACTTATCGATGCAATGAGCGTCGCCTACTCTGATCCGGAAGTAAAAAAAGACGGGCATATGCACCAATTACTATTTGACTCTGCCAAGCAATTAACCAAGGGACAAGATCACCGCGTTATTTGTGTGCGTCTCAGTAAAGAAATTGCACGATTTTCAATTAGAAATAACTTGAAGACCCCTCAATCTTTAAATGATTTATATGAACTGGTAAGAGGTGTTCATATGTCTCATAGAGGATCGATCGCTGCTACAACACTGTGGTGGCGGGGCGGAAGATAGCTAAAAAAGTTGTATCGAATCTAAACTAGGGTATTTTTTATTTTATAAGTGCAAACACAGTGCCGGGAATGGTTCTAAAAGAAAAAACGGACTTTAAAAGGGCATCTTCAGTCAACTGGACTGAAGATTTCAAATCAGCATGCCCAAGTTCGTCAACCTTCGGCATACTCCATGACAACACCAATCCGAGCAGACCGAACTAAGCATCACTTCGGTCTGCTCGGATTATTAATTATCTGAGTTTACCCTAGTCCTCTAAACTTCGGTAAACTCAGTTATCTTTTAAAATGAGTTTGCCAAATCTTCCATTTATTCAGCACACTCACTTCCTTTCCTTGGTACACTTTGCCGAACCCCACGCTCCTTCGGCAGGCTCCAGGCAGGTAACTCCTCCACATTACCAAAGTATAAGAAGGTTCGGTAACGTCGTCAGACATCATCCTCCCAGTCTGCTTAAGTACCTTCCCAATACTGTTCAGATGCTCCTAAAAGCGCATCTGTTCCCTCTTTAAAGCTCTTAAAAGACGAAAAAAGGAATGCGCCTGCGGGCCGCATTCCTTCCTCCTATCAATTCTATGCTTTCCATTTACCAACTAAAACATTCTCGCCTTCAACCGTGCCTTCTTTAGTGAAGCCAAATGATTCGTAAAGCTTAGTCGCCCACTCATTATCGGGTTCTACACCTATACGAATCTCTTTGACAGACTTATCCGGCTTGTAGTCTCTTAAAAAGTGCGTCAGTGCTTTTTTCCCAATACCTTTGCCTTGATGTTCTTTATCAATCATCAGGCGCTCAAGCCACCAGGAATCAATCGGGTAGGCATCATCCGCTGGATAGTAGCTGCACATCAAAAAGCCGACGACCGTTCCCTCCTGATAAATGGCAAAAGGGTAGCGCTCTTCTTCGTAACTCGCTTCCAGCAGAGACAACCAGTTGGGGGCCACAAAGTTCTCCTGATGGGGATGCACTTTTAAATCCACCACTGTCATATAATTATGTTTGGTTACTGGTTTCAGTTCAATCATAGTCATCACTTCTTTACGAGAGTTTGGCTTTATTACAAAATGATAGGTATACCTCAATCTGTTATTTGAAATAATTAATCCCCATGGCGTCTTTCACTTCATCAAGAGTCTGTGCTGCGACTGCTTCTGCTTTTAGGCTGCCTTCTCTTAAAATTTCCATAACGGCCTCTTTGTCTTCAGCAAACGCTTCGCGGCGTTCGCGGATCGGCTTCAGTTTAGCCTGCAGGACGTCGTTCAAGTAACGCTTGATCTTTACGTCCCCTAAGCCACCGGCGCGGTACTGGTCTTTCAGTTCCTGAACTTTTTCCTTATCGTCATCAAAGACATCCAGGTAAGTGAAGACCACATTGCCTTCTACCTGACCCGGATCTTCTACACGGATATGATTCGGATCAGTATACATGCTCATAACTTTTTTCTGAATAACTTCGGCACTGTCTGACAGGTATATACCATTATTCAGCGACTTGCTCATCTTGCCTTTTCCGTCAATCCCGACCAGACGACCTTGACCTTGAGGCGGCAGGATAATGTCCGGTTCCACTAGTACGTCACGTTTATAGGTACGGTTGAAGTCTCTAGCCACTTCACGTGTCTGTTCAACCATAGGCTTCTGATCTTCACCAACTGGGACATGGGTCGCCTTGAAAGCTGTAATATCTGCGGCCTGGCTGACCGGATACATAAAGAAGCCGGCAGGAATACTTTCATTGAAGCCTTTTTCCTGGATTTCAGATTTAACCGTCGGATTGCGCTGCAGACGCGCAACGGTCACCAAGTTCAAGTAGTATAAAGTCAATTCTGGTAACTGCGGAATTTGCGACTGAATGAAAATAGTCGTTTTCTTCGGGTCCAGACCGACAGCCAAATAGTCCAGAGCCACTTCAATCAAGCTTTGCTGGACTTTTTCGGGATTGTCCGCATTGTCCGTCAATGCCTGCTGATCGGCAATCATGACGAATACGTTTGTGTTGTCTTCTTCTTGTAGTTTTAATCTGTTTTGAAGAGAGCCGACATAGTGTCCCAAATGAAGTTTGCCTGTCGGACGGTCTCCTGTTAAAATAATGCGTTCCATAATTTATTATCTCCTTGTGAATCGTAATCTCATTGTTCTCATTGTATCTTACTTGCTTTGTAAAAAAAAGATAAACCCGCCTTATTTTGCCTTGATTTTACCCTCTTTGCTTTCAAAGCCGCTGCGCATCCACCAGATGTTCAAGCCCGTCAGTAAAAAGAGCAGACCCCACTCAGCAAATGGTATGAACAGCTGACTGGTTATCATGACAATTGACACTAGAATAACCGGGATGAGGAAAATAACCGTCCCCATACAACCGAGGTTTGCATCGGATGCGGAATACTTTCGAGTAAAAGGCATGGCTTTGACCGAGCGCTTTGTCTCAAAATATAAAATGAGACTAACTAGCAGCAGGCCGTTAACCATTTGAAGGCTGTAGGATAAATCTGTAAAGAAGAGGACCATAATAGCCAACACGCCATACATCGGAAGCAGAATTTTGACCAGCATGGCTTTCGTCACAGCTCTTAAAAAAGGCGCTCTAGACTGACCGGGTGTGATCGAGAATACCCAACTGCCTTTGTAATGATTTGAAAACTGAATGGAAACGGCTAACACCGGAACAAGGAACAGCGTGAAGTAGGGCAAATAGAGAAACTGGACCGGACTTGTTTCCATCCCTGGTTGGCCTCCGGTGAGATTGTTAAATGTCATGACCAAGGGAAATACTAGTGCACTGGCGATCGATGGATACAGACGTGTCTTGAATTCTCTTTCCGTTTTGGTCAGCTGCCAGCCAAAGTGATAATAGGCTGATTCCAGCGGCGTAAAGCACAGTAAGCGGGCCGACGCACGTTCAATATACCCGCGTCTGCCCTGCTGAACAGATGATGCATCCATCTTCTGCAAATTGCTTTCAATTCTGTCTGAATTCCAATTGTAAATAAGAGCAAGAAAAACGGTCCCTGCGATTAACAGAAGACTATATAACCCATATGTTGTTGACCAGCCTTCCTGCAGCATTCCAAATGGCGCCACAAACCAGAGCGGAAAGAGGAGCACATGTCCTATCGACAGGTTGATTTCGACCAGAAGGTTTTCCGGGTCGATAATCTGAAAAATCTGACCGACCAAGTAGTAACCGATGACCATGAAAATTGACAAGCTGATCTGACTGTAGGCGATAATATTTTTCAGCCGTTCACCGTCAAACCGTTTCAAAATTGTGGCGTAGACAAACTGGGTCAATATCAGGCACCAAAGTGACGCCAGAAAAGACAGAAACAGAACAAGCAGACCGGCTACAATCCCATTAAAGTAAAAGGTAAAGAGAATCACCGGCAAGCCGATGGCGAGTGTAAAAGCCACCAGATAAATGCCCACATGCGTCGACTTGGCTGCTCCGAGAGTCTTCCGATCAACAGGCTTGGTGCCTATCAAAGTCGCATCTTTTGTGTCCAGTAAAATACCTGAAAAATTAGCAATTAAAGTCGAGAAGGTCATAATAAACAAGAAACTGAAGTAAAGCGTGTACTGAAACACCCAGTTGTCATAGGCAAACAGCACCAGTAAGAAGACACTAATCAGCGTATAGACCCATAAACTGGAGAAGAAATGATTCTTTTCTTCGTCCGACCGCTTGCCTGTCTCCATTCCCGGCAGCGGCGCATCTTTCCGGCCGTCTACGGTCATTTTCATTGAAAGGATGGACCGCATCTGCGGGTAATTGATGCCCAGTCGTATATAGATAAAGGAAAACACATCAATGATTCTTAAATAAATGGGATTTTTATCACTCTTTTTCAATCCTATAACATCACGCATCATCGGCTGCTTCTCCTTTCATAGCAAGAAGAAACTGATCAGCCAATGCACCGTGCTGATCAAAACCGGTCAGGGTATTAAAAAGCTGTTCCAGCGTGCCATCCGCTTCTTCCTTCAGTTCTTCAAAAGGTCCGTCAGCTACCACTTCTCCTTCATTTAGTATCAGGATACGGTCACTCAGTTTTTCGACCGTGTCCATAACATGCGATGAATAAAATATTGTCTTGCCATCTTGTTTCAATTTCCACAAGAGTTCCTTGATGACCTGAACACTGTTGGCATCGAGTCCACTTAATGGTTCATCCCAGAACAGGATATCCGGATTGTGCATCAGGCTGGAAATAATCAGAACTTTCTGGCGCATGCCTTTTGAAAAAGAAGACAGACGGCTGTCGAGCGATTCTTTAATGCCTAATGCATCCATCATCTGTTCAGATTTTGTAAGAATAGTCTCTTCTTTCATGCCGTACAGTTCACCGATAAACAATAAGTATTCTCTAGCGGTTAAGGTTTCATACAAATCTGCATTTTCCGGCACATAGCCAATCCGCGACTTGTAAGAGACATCTTTACTTTCAATGGGTTCACCGAAGATTTTGATTGAGCCTCCGTCTTTTTCAAGCATGCCGAGAATAATTTTCACTGTTGTACTTTTCCCGGCGCCATTTGGTCCAATATATCCGATGATTTCCCCTGGGCTGACTGAAAAAGTTACTTCTTTCAAGACTGGTTTCCCGTCAAATTGTTTCACTAATTGATTGATTTCTAAAATGGATTCCATAATTGCCTCCGTGAGTCATTTTGTATCAGTTTATCATAAATTTATTTCCATAAAGGTATTATTACCATTTTTACTGAAGCTGTGCTAGGATTTAATTATTAGTACAAAGAGAGAAGGGATTGAGATGACCGAGTACGAAACAACATTCGAAAAGGCCTCTATCTGGGCTGTGGTCTGGCGTTTTCTGCTGGCTGCACTCGGTATCGTCGTCATTGTTGGTGTCTTTCTTCTCATTGCATTCATGGGCGAACAGCTGACACTGGTCAGTCTGGTTACCGATGGCCTTCTTTACTTTTCCTTGTACAAACTGACACTCAGCCTTATGAAAAAACAATCCTTAGCTGTCAAAGCTCTTTCCCGCCCCGTTTCCTACTCGGCTCGGGATGTCCTTAATCTGTTTGGCATAGCAGGATTAACCGCTGTCGTCGCCACATCCTTTATCTATTTTATCGTTAGCTTTCTCACTTTTTTCCCCGCCTTATTCGACAGAGTGATGCCTTATTTCATCAGTATTACACTAGTGGATGATATATCTTTTGTATATTTAGTTTTTGTAGCCGTCATCGCTGCACCTATTGTTGAGGAACTTTTTTTTCGAGGCTATATCCTGAATAAATGGGCAGATAAATACGGTGTCAAGAAAGGTGTGATATTCAGTTCATTAGCCTTTATGATCATTCATCTGCGCTCAGTTTTTATCCCCCAACTACTAGTTGGGCTAATTTGCGGGCTACTTTATGTGAAGTACAGTAATCTGCTGTATGCTATTTTCTTTCATGCCATATATAACCTTTTTGTCATCCTGCCTTCTTTATTTATTCAGACCGAATCCCTCGAGGACATACAAGCGGCTTTTCTAGCGGTAAGAAATCAGCTGCCTTTAGAATTCAGCCTCGTTTCACTACTGTTTCTAATCAGCTTTGCATTTTTACTCTATAGTATGAAAAAGTCATTCCGAAAACTTCGAACCCGGCACAGCCCCTATGCATTAAACGTGCAAAAGATAGAAGAATACTAGCAAAGACCTCCTTTTCGGGAGGTTTTTTACTTTTCCCCTTCATCTCTTTAGTATTATGTGTATAATATTAGAATAACTTTACAAACTTTAATCTATTTCTAACAAAGGGGATTACACACTATGACCGACTGGAAAACACTCTACCAAACCTGCGAAACAGCATTGAACGGAAAAAAGGAAGAACACTTGCAGTCTCTCTTTACCCTGCTTCGCCAGCCGAGTATCAGCACCTTGGACATTGGCATCCGTGAATGTGCAGACCTGCTGCTGAATTTAATGGACGACTGCGGCATCGATGCCCGCTTGATGGAAACTGACGGAAACCCCGTGGTCTACGGGGAATACACGCGACCAGAAAACACCCGGACCATTCTTTTTTATGGCCATTACGATGTTCAGCCCGCCGATCCTCTGGAACTGTGGCACTCGGACCCCTTCACCCCAACTATTCGCGACGGTAGAATTTATGGTCGCGGAACCGGAGATAATAAAGGCCAACTTATTGCCCATGTTCTGGCAGTGAAAACCCTGCTTGAACAAAACGGGTCGCTTCCTGTCAATGTCAAGTTTTTATATGAAGGAGAAGAAGAAAAAGGCAGTGTCAATCTGGCTTCCTTTGTTGAAAATAACAAGGAGCTCTTGAAGGCTGATATTGCTTATACGGCAGACGGACCGATGGAAGCGGATGGACAGCCGACTGTGACTCTGGGCAACCGCGGTCTTTTATATGTTGAAATTAAAGCCCAAGGTGCCGACCGAGACAATCACTCGGGAAACAAAGGTAATATTGCGCCCGATCCAGCTATGGCTCTGATGAATCTGATCCGGACAATGGTGGACGAAGACGGCAAGGTGTTAGTCGACGGTTTTTACGACGGCCTTGTGCCTCCAACTGAAGAAGAGCTGGACTACTTACGCAGCATCCCCTTCAGTCCCGAGAAGACGGCAGAAGTTATTGGACTGAACTCTTTACACATGACCAATGAAGAGTACTACACGAATTTATGCTTTAGACCCACCTTTACCATTGCCGGTTTCGAAAGTGGCTATACAGGTGAAGGAACCAAAACTATCATACCCGGGAAGGCCAAACTGAAACTCGATATGCGTCTCGCCCCAAGCCAGGACCCGGATGTCTTATTTGACGCAATCAAAAAACACGTCGAGGCCTTCGATTCTCGCTGTGATATTTCGGTTGAAAAATTGAGCGGAGTGAAACCGTCCAAGACCCCACTGAGTCATCCGTTGGTTCAGCAAATAATTGATTCGGTCGAAGTTGCATACGACAAGGCTCCGATTGTCCTGCCGGCTCTAGGCGGAACAGGACCGATGTTTGTCTTTACTGATATTCTAAACATTCCTTCTGTTACTGTGCCCTATGCGAATGTTGACGAAGATAATCACTCGCCGAACGAAAACATGGGCTTAAAGGAATTCTACTGGGGCATTCAGGCTTCCTGCAGTACCATTTTAAATCTCGGCTTGTCTGAACAACTGGAATCAGAAGAAAGAAGCGGTGCAGCTTCTTTTTCATCCAAATAATAATAGCCTTGGCTGAACTACAGTCAATAACGAAAAACATACAGTTCCGGATTCTTAACTGCATCCTGAGCTGTATGTTTTTGTGTTGAGTAAAGTTCAGCTTCAAGTCTTGCCCCGAACTCTTTACCCTTCCCACTCTTCAAAGAACTGCATTAGGTAATCTTCCATAAAGGCATGGCGTTCTGCCGCCATTTCCTTGGCTGTTTCAGTATTCATTAAATCTTTCAGTTTCAACAGCTTTTCATAAAAATGATGAATAGCGCTCGATTGGCCTTCCCGGTACTCTTTTTCAGTCATTTCTTCTCTGACAGAGAGTTCCGGGTTGAAGAGTAAGTCCCCCTTGCTGCCGGCATAGGCAAAACAGCGGGCAATCCCAATCGCACCTATGGCATCCAGACGATCAGCATCCTGAACTATCTGAGCTTCTAAAGATGTGAGCTTTCGGCCGTTCCCCCCCTTGAAGGATATAGATTGGATAATATCCATAATACGGTCAGCATCAGAGGTCGACACGCCAGCTCCTTCCAGCCAGTATTCCACTTCCTGAAGCGCCTGCCCCTTGTCCTTAACCAGTTTGTCATCAATCAAATCGTGCAGCAAGGCAGACAGTTCGACAATAAAACTGTTCGCCTGCTCTTTTTCAGCCAACTTCGAAGCCATTTTCCAGACCCGTTCGATATGGTACCAGTCGTGGCCTGTGCCTTCGTTTTTTAATTTATCTTTCACCATCTGTTTCGTATCCGCTACAATAGCCTGTTTATTCATCCAAGGTCTCCTCTGCTTTTTTCTAACTTTACCATAATTAAGAAAAAGTGCCCACATCAATAAAAAAAGCTTCGGCTACGCCTTCGCCCTTTTTGGGATAGTGCGTAGCCTTTACTTTTTGAGTTCTGAATAATCATAGATAATACCGTGAACACTCTTATAATAAACAGGTACCATTTCATTT
>NZ_BAAGPH010000017.1:0-5405 GCF_054784355.1 Alkalibacterium psychrotolerans
ATCGTGTGCATCCTCCTTGTGATGTGGTATACTTATTATATCACATATGATAAGTATGTAACACTATTATAGCGCTTGAATAAAGTATATGAGGGGCATACGCATGTATACAAAAACACGGACAAATGTTTACCGCGCCACCTACCATTTGGTCTGGGTGACCAAGTACCGTAAAGCGGTATTCACCACACCCGAACGCCGGCAGGCGATGAAAGACTTCCTGCAGGTGACGGCTCAAAACAACGTCATCACCATACTGGAGAGTGAGGTCGTGGATGATCACATTCATATGGTGGTATCCTTTCCACCGAACAAGGCCATTAGTTCGGTCATGAAGGCATTGAAGGGCGCTTCTGCAAGGGACTGGTTTAAAGCCTACCCAGNGCGTTATGGTCACATAGTTACTTTGCCAGTACTGTAGGCGACGTCTCCAAAGAAGTTGTGCTGCAATACGTTCAAGACCAGCTAAAAGAATACAATAGCGGGCGTTCGAGACGTGATTCATCCCCTGGTTGAAACCAGGGGTTTTCTCACTAACGCCCCGTATAAAACAATCGGACAATTCAAAGAACGCTATAATCCCGTTGTGCCAAAGCATGATTGTCTCATTGTTAGAGCGAAAGTTGTCAGCTGATATGAGCAATTCTTCTACTTGCCAGCACTGCAAGGTTCCTCTTCACCCGGACGAAGTCGCTTTAAATTTGAAAGTCGTCTCGCGGACAGCCCGAACATTTTCCTGTCTGGACTGCCTCAAAGTGCCTCTGGGCTGCGAAAGAAAGGCTTTGGAGGATTTGATTACCTACTACCGGGAGTCAGGTAACTGTGTCCTCTTCCGATAACGTGTTTTCTATAACCTGTAGGCAGAAGGTGATTTTGCCATTGTCTTTTTAAAAACTTTAGAAAAGTACAACGGATCTTTGTACCCTACAGAATAAGCGATGGAACTGACTGACAAGTCAGACGACTCCAACAGCACGCATGCCTGCTGTATTCTGACTTGCCTAATGTAAGAAGAAATCGGCAGCCCTGTTTCGCCCTTAAACAGTCGAAACAAGTAGCTGCGCTCAATATTTACAGCCTCCACAATATCAGAGACTGTAAGAGATGCTTTCCAGTAATGCTGATAAATGTATTTTTTTGCCTGCTGAACATAGTCGATATCGCTTTTTACCGTATCTGCTGGAAACTGTTCCACATAGTAAGACAAGAGCAGTCGGAGTTTTGCCTCCAGACGTATGTCTTCATAAGCAGTCTTCTCGTGGTCCAATTCAGTAAAATAGTACTCAGCTAAATTTATCGATGCAGCAGGACTAACTGGAGAATCAACTGACAATCTGGTCAAATCTATTATCCGAGAAGCTTCTTCGCCTTTGAATTCAATCCAGGCGTACTCCCAAGGATCAGTTGAATCTGGATGATAGGAGATTTCTGTGTACGGATAAATCAGAAAACTCTCTCCTTCTTTAAGTTCAAACTCTTTTGACCGGGTTTTCAGTGTGCCTTTGCCTTTGATTATGTAGTGTAATGCATAGACATCCCGCACCCCAGGTCCCCATTTATGGGCGTTCGCCGGCTTATAGCCACTGCTTACGTATTCTAATTGGTGGGGATTTTTTGAAGAAAAAAATCCTTCGTTACTATTTTCCATCGTATTTCTCCCTTATGTATAGGCTTGAAGCAGTTTATTAAACCGCCTTAATTATCCAGATTTCTATGTAAAATCAATGCATCTCTATAATTGAATTATAACACGGCCGATTGAAAAAATTGGCACTCTATCCATGCCTGAATCAGTTATAATCTAGCAGATTTTTCTTATAGTTTAGAGCAAGCTTGTCAGTGGCTGACATTTTACTCAATCACTTGTCTTCGAATACTTGCACTAGCATTCTGGTAAAATAGATTGAGACACACTACATTTAATACATCAATTATCACACAAATAAAACCTGTCATCTGTCATTAAATGACCTTAAACTTTTTATGACAGGAAAAAGGAGAAAATAATGGACTACCACATATCAACTCAAGGAAATGACCAAAATACAGGAACAGCTGAACAGTCATTTCGCACAATTTCACGAGCGGCTACTTTAGCTGAGCCTGGCGATATCGTTACTGTTCATGCCGGAGTTTACAGAGAATGGGTCAACCCTTTAAATGGAGGAACAGAAGAACAGAGAATACTTTACAAAGCTGCCGGCGATGGAGAAGTCGTTATCTCTGGGGCTGAACGCATTTCAGAATGGACTTCTGAAGGAAATAATGTCTGGAGTACAGAAGTGCCTAGCTCCTTTTTTAAAAATCGGAATCCTTTTGAAGTCGAACTGAGTGGCGACTGGCTCTTTGACGGAGACCTCATGGCTCACTTGGGTGAAGTCTATCTGGACGGAAAATCTCTTTATGAATGCGGCAGTGTGGAGGAAGTAAATCATCCTGAAAGATGGTCTGAAGCGAAATATTCAGATGATTCTCTATTAAAATGGCATGCAAAAGTGGGGACAGAAACGACGAAAATATGGGCAAACTTTGGTGGCAAAGATCCCCGTACTGAAAATGCGGAAATAAATGTCCGCCCTCACTGCTTCTGGCCTGAAAAATCCGGTGTGAATTTTATTTCCGTCAGTGGTTTCACGCTTACTCAAGCCTCACCTCAATGGGCACCCCCAACCGATTCTCAGGAAGGACTGATCGGTCCTCATTGGAGCAAGGGTTGGATTATCGAAAACAATACTATCAGCGAATCAAAAAACGTGGGCATCAGCTTAGGCACAGAAACTGGTACGGGGCACAAAGATAGAAAAAGAAAAGGTGGAACTCAGCGGGAACAGGAAGTCATCTTGAAGGCTCTCCATTCAGGCTGGCATAAAGATACGGTCGGCAGTCATATTGTGCGCAACAATATTATTCACGACTGTGAACAAGCTGGAATTGTCGGTCACATGGGCGCAGCTTTCAGCGAAATTTCACATAACCGTATTTACAATATCCACCATAAACGTCTTCGTCATGGGGCTGAAGTAGGTGGAATCAAACTGCACGCCGCTTTGGACACTCAAATCACGGACAACAAAATTTACAGCAGTTACAGAGGACTCTGGCTGGACTGGCAGGCACAGGGAACCCGAATCAGTCGCAATGTCTTTTTCGATAACTTGTCAGAGGATTTATTCGTCGAGGTGTGCCATGGCCCCTACCTGGTTGATCATAATCTATTCCTGTCTCCTATGAATTTCAGAAATATGGCTCAAGGTGGAGCCTTTGTGCATAATCTGTTTGCCGGCAGATTTGTTGTGCAATCCGAACTCACACGAATTACGCCATACCATTTCCCACATGAGACAGCTATGGCCGGCTACTCGAATATTACTGGAGGCGACGACCGCTACTTCAATAATATATTCCTTGGGGACGGAGATAAGAGCAAGGACCCTGTGCCGATTACTTTCTTCGAGCATCTACCACTTAAAAATCGGGAAGCTTCTGAAGCTGGAGAGAAAAAAGTTATGGACGGTGTTCCGGATGATTCCATCTGCTACATGCATCCTGTCGGTCTGGGCGGATACAATCAGCATCCAAATGCCGATGAAAAGCAGTGGTGGGATATGACTAAAGAAGAAATTGCGGAACTGGGAGATGCAGCAGACGCTATTTTAGTAGGCAATGCAGTCTTGCCTGTTTCGATGGATGGGAACCTCTACCTTAATGAGGCAGTTCCAAGCTCTCAAGAAACGAATGCTGCTACGCTAAGGGAAAAAGTATTCCATATCGAGAGTAATCCGGTGGAGGGAATGGTGCATATTGAAATCAGTCAACCAGCATCCTTAGGTGAGCATTCTGAAGCTATGGTCACTACAGACATGCTGGGCAAAACATATCATGCTGAGATGGCTTATGAAACACCCGAAAGCAGCCCTTACAGTTTTGACACAGACTATTTTGGTAACAGCAGAACCGATACACGGGTCACGCCCGGTCCCTTCAGACTGGATGAGAAATCCTCATTGACCTTTGACATTTAATATGAAAAATGACTGAGAAAAACCGACTAGAAGCGTACTTAGGCACACTTCTAGTCGATTTTTCTATATCCACTAAATCCTTGCTAACTCGCGGGTTGAAGTGTCACTGAGTCGACCACCTAACGCTCTAGTGGGTCATCTGACGAAGAATAAGCCATATGAGATGACTAGCCTGTCCTACAGCTGGTTAAGTGGTGGAGAACAAGCCACACGAGTCGACTAGCCTGCTCTCTAGCGGGTCGAGTGGTGGCGAATGAGCCTCATTAGTCGTCCCACTACTTCTAGCCTGTTAACTGACGGATAAAAACAATCTGAGTCTTTACGTAATCAGGCTTACTTTTAAACTCACATGAAATAACAGCTTGGGTCTTAACATAATTAATTTTATGTTCAATCTCGAATCGAAAAACTGTATGAGTCTGCAATTAAACTGACTAACGTTCATACTGGCAGGAAAATATCGTTTGAGCTTTAACTTAACAGATTAAACGTCTGTCTGAGTTGAATGCATCTCGTATTATAAAATTATTTCTGTCATTTAGATATACTAACTATAGAGGCACACTTTTATTAACGTAAATATGTTATAGTATAAAAAAAGTTATAGGGTGTTAGAAAAATATGTATGAAAAATTAATCAATCAATCGAACCGCCTGATTACATTTTCGGTCTATGCAACTTACCCAATCGTTCTGGTTATACTGCTTTATACAGGGGATCCGAGAATCTGGCGCGTATTGTTTACTCCTGCGATTTCCTTTGTTCTGGTGAGTATTTTCCGTAAACAAATTAATGCTCCCCGTCCCTACGAAGTAACAGGTGTCACGCCCCTCATCAAAAAAGACACACAAGGAAAATCCTTCCCCAGCCGTCATGTCTTTTCTGTTTTTGTCGTAGCTACAACGCTGTACCACCTCTACATCCCCTTAGGTATTTTCTTTATGCTGTTGGGATGTATCTTGGCGATTTTACGTGTCATTGGCGGAGTGCACTTCAAAAGAGACGTTATTGCCGGCGCTCTCATGGGCATTCTTTCAGGAGTCATCGGATTTTATGTTTAGTGCTTTAAATTGATTGAATTATTAAAATTCAGAATTTTAGAAAAGCGAAGCATTTGAGGATATTAATTATCCCAGGGCTTCGCTTTTTATTTTAAACTATTTCAATTTGCTGGATTTTATAATGAAGTTAGCCACCTAGGCTAATATAAAAAAACGCCATGTGAATTTCATGTTATATTGAAGTTACCACTAATTCTCAATAGACAGGATGAATTCACATGACGCACTCTAACGATACCACATTAGCACGTAAAGGAAAACACTTATCATATGCAGAGAGGGTTCAAATAGCTGTGTTAAAGAAGGAAGACTACTCCAACA